>JAISZW010000210.1 GCA_031284445.1 Candidatus Methanovirga basalitermitum
TCTTTTATAAGATAGTTCCGTTTGCAATTGATTTTTAAAAATAAATGTATTATAATATGCGTATATTAAAAAATATAATAAGTGTATCATGTAGAAGAGCAACAAAAAAAGCTAAGAGCCACTAACTCTTAGCTTTTTTCCATTTCATGTACAAAATCAATTTTTAATTATGATTTTTACTAATGAAACGGCAGATAGTATGTAAAATGCTATCTGTGCCAACTTTAGAATAGTATCTAAGTTGGTATATAATAAGTGTATCATGTGTTCACCTCCTTTTATTTAAGGAGTATTAGTCTTTATTAAATAAAGACAAAGTAAGTATAGCAAAATTCGACTATAAAACAACTACATTCATAGGGAAATAAGAATTGTATTTAAACGCCAACTTGTTTTAAAGTTGGCGTTTTTTTAAATAAAAAAACCGCCTTCTCTCATTCATAGAAAAGGCGGCACCATCTATTTTACTTCGTTGCGTGAAAGAAATGAATTTAGAATTAGAAAAGGAGAATGATCAGTAAATGAAAAAGCTAGTAGATAAAAATACAATAGATCGAGCTAGAGAGGAACTTAATGAACAGTCGATTAATATGGAAGATATTAATGATAATAATATAGTTACAATTGAAGTTATACCTAAAATTGCTCAAGAGCAAGATAATCAAGATAATAAATTGATAGATAAGGAAACTCAAGCAAAATCACAAAATTCAATTTTAAGTAAGGGTAAGAAGTTTAATTTGCCTTGTTCTGATAAAGAACTTAACAAAATAATTAAAGAAATCGGTATAGATGGTATTAGTGATGATACATTTCAAGTAAAAATCACAAATTCTATATGTCCTGCATTAAAAGGGATGATTATAGATAAACCAAATTTTAGGGAATTAAATTTTTTGGCAAAAGAGTTGCAAAAAGTTCCTAAAAAAGAACTTGCGAACTTAGATAAGATTATGGAGTTTTCTAAACTTGAAAATAAAAAAATCACACCTAAGGAGGCTATAAACTTAATATATAATAGAAAAAATTATGATATTTATAACTTAGCAGGGGCGAAAAATGATGATGAGAGATTAGAAAAATTAGGCAATTATTTAATGAAAGAAAAATTTAAAGAAACTCCAAGTGCACAAATAGATAAACTAACTCCACAGTTTCAGAAAAAGCATGGGGAGAAATTTTTAGAAAGATTTGCAGATACAAAACGAGTAAAACCTGGGGAAAGTTATAAATTTATTGGTAACATATTAATTCATAAAAAGTGTGAAGATAGTATTTTTTATAAGAGTATAAATGATATTTCTAAGTTACTTGACGCGATGAAAATGAGTTAGATTTATTAAGGAGGTTGATTAATAATAATGAAATTAATGAAGGCAAAAGTAGTAATGTTTTTAGTATCAACTTTTTTTTTGTTAGCAAATAGTCAGAATATTTATGCAAGTAATGCGGCAAATCAACTTATTACAGAAGGCGAGAAAGTAAAAACTGAAATCATTCAATTTGTAAGTGACGGATTTTCAAAAATTGTAGCGCCAATCTTAACAGTAATTGCTGTTGTTTATGGATTGGTTAAAATTGTTTCAATTTTTATACATTATAAGCGAAACCAAGAGATAGAAATTATGGAAATTATCATGTCTGTTGCGGCTATCGTTGTTGCAGGAGTTTTAGCGACAATTTCTATTAGTTCATTTATTAGTTAAAAAATTAAGAGAATATAAATTTATGAGGTGATTTTTATTGACTGGTTAGGAGGGATATTAGCAGGAGTTTTAGCTTGGATTTTAAGTATTACTAGTTCTTTAATTGTTAGTATTATTGATTCAATTTTAAACTTAGCTTTATCATTAATCAATGCAGGAACTATTTTATGCATAGAAATGTTTAACAATAATTCTATTGAATGGCTAACATATCCTGTCATAATAAATTTTTTTGGCATGTGTAAATCTATAGGTACAGCTCTTTGTGTAGCAGGCGTTATTTATTCTATACTCGAAAATTTAATGAATTATAACAAGGGTAAGGGGTTGGAATCATTTCAATCTACATTTTTAAGTATAGTGAAAGCCATTATAGCAGTTCAACTATTTACAGTTGTCCCGCCACTTTTGTATAAGTGGTCAATAGAGCTTACTAAATTGCTAACTAAAATTGACTTGATGGATGTACTTGGAAATAATATGACAATAGACTACTCTATTGATATGAGTGATCCTAAATGGTTGCCATTTTTCCCAAATTTTTTAATGGATATAGAGATTCTTTTAAAGTTATTAGGGACAGTTTTTAGAGTTATAAATACGCTTTTTGTTGCATGGGGCATATATCGTTTAATAATTTCGATGATGAGAAGGTTAGGTACAATAATGATTTTAACTGCCAGGATGTCTTTAACTTTTTTTTCTGTTGCGCGTGGTATGTCTGATGGGTTTTTTAGAGCTGTATTAGATAGTTTAGGTGTAAATGTCATCATGTTTTTACAGATGTATCTTCTGGTGACTGCTGTTTCTTACAATGATAAAAATCCTCTTATGGTTTGGGGACTTATTATCGTAAGCACTCAAGTTGATTCTATTTTACAGTTTGGTGTTGACACCGGCAGCAGAATGAGAACAAATCCGATGGTTCTATTTTATTCAGGTAAAATGATATTTCCAATGTTAAAAAAGATATTTAATAAAAATAAAAAAGGAACAATTAGTGGCTCTGTATTATCATAAAGGGGTGATAAAAATGTATGAAAGTTTATATCCGGACCTGTATAAAAAAGCAATGATTTGGCGATTGCCTTTGCATCATGCTTTTTTTATTGGAGTTTTAGCAATACCATCATTAATTTTAAGTATTTCCATGGGTATCCATTACATTACATTTATAACAGGATTATACTGGATTTGTATGCTACACATTAATGAAAAGAGTAATTTATATTATATTAAGTGTTATTTTTTGTTTTCTGTTGTAAATCAGCAGGAATATAGATGGTAGCGATATGTTTAGTATTAATTTGTTCGACAGAATAAAGGGAATAAAAAAGAAAAATACATTACAATTCTTGAGTATAGCAAATATAGATAAGGAATATATTGAGCTTCAAAATGGAGACTATCTGATTTTTTTTCGTGTATCGCCTAAAAATATTTCGGCTATGTCTGAGAAAAAAATCAGGGAAGAAATCAATAATTTTAAAACAGCGCTTTCTTTGACCAAGCATAACTTAGAACTTATAGCTTTTTCTAGTTATGAGAATTATGACGATGTAGTACAGGACTATTATCATAGAATTGAATTTTATAGACGTGAAAATCAAGACGATATCCGTATAAGTATCTTAGAATCTGATATTGAGTATCTAAACGAGATTAATGCGACACGTTCAGGAGCAAAGGAGTTTTTTATAGTGCTTCGAATTAATATTATTGGTCGTAAAAATATGTATTTTAGTATACGTGAAACAGAAAAGCTTATAACTGAAGGTGGGTTAAATCCTCAAATAGTTAAAGGTCATAAACTTTTTGAAATTATTCAAGTATATTTAGAAAACTTTCGAGTGTGAGACAAAAAGATTATAAGTATAGAAAGGAAGTTATAAAGAATGTTTAAGAATAAAAAAATTAAGCAAGCAAAAACATTAACGGATATCATTGACGAGAATAAAACGACCGCGATAGTTAAAGATTTTCTGACTAATATTAGTCCTTCTATAATTAAATTTGAAAAGGATTATTATATTGTAGGAAATACTTTTAGACGAGTTGTTGCAATTCGTTCTTATCCCTTCTCTACTACTGAACAAGCTCTATTGTCTTTCTTTAGTGAAAAAGAAAATGTAAATCTTAAAATTTATACATACAGACTTAACGGAATGGAATCGGAGCAAAAGCTCGAATCTGCATCAAGAGTCATGAATGCAAATTATTTTATGACTGAAAGGGCATATGAGCAAATAACAACTCAGTCAGACATTGCAGGATTGAATAAGGTTATGGATAAACTACATAAGGAACGGGAAGATTTAATATCATGCGCTGTATATATAGAGCTTATTGGCAAGGATATTGAACATCTTCATGAACTTGAGAATACAACGTTTACATTTTTGAAACGTTCAAAAATTAATTATGATTCTCTAATAGCTCAGCAGCGAGAGGGATTTTTAACCGTTTCACCTTTTGGTTCAAATCAGTTTAAAAATCAATTTCATAGGCCAATGCCGCAATCATCAGCAGCTAATTTATTTCCGTTTTCTTATTCAGGTAAAACTGAGAGAGGCGGTTTTTTTATTGGGAAAGATCTTCATGGAACTAGCGTTATACCGGATTTTAACATAAGAACAAACGATAAAAAGAACTCAAATATTGTTATTATGGGTAATTCTGGTGAAGGTAAATCTTATCTTCTAAAGCTTATTTTAATTAATATCTTTATGTCTGGTAAGAATATAACGGGACTTGATCCAGATGGTGAACTTGAAGAATTAACAAAAAACTTAGGTGGTAGTTACCTTGATCTAATGGACGGACATAATAAAATTAATGTTTTAGAACCTAAATTATTTGATGACGGAGAAGGGATACAAGATATAGAAATTGATAAAAAAATGCGCTTAATGTTTGATGATAGTGGTCATATAAAACCAAAACTATCACAGCATATTTCATTTTTAAGAGCGTTCTTCAAAACTTATAAACCTGAGTTTTCAGATGAAGAAATAGATACGTTAGCTATTTTACTAGAGTGGCTTTACGCTGAATTTAGGATAACAAACGACACAAACTTTTTAGAATTTACAGCTAAAGATTATCCTATAATGTCTGATTTATATAATTTTATTGACAATAAAAAGAATAACTTTAAAAATGAAAAAAAGCTTCAAAGTATTATAAAAGAAGAGATTTTAAGAAAAATATTACTTGGTATACATGCAATGAGCATGGGGGACCAACAGCATTATTTTAATGGATATACTAATATCAAGTCCGATAAGTTCGTTATTTTTGGAGTAAAAGATATATTAAATGCTGATATAAATTTAAAGAATGCTATGTTATTTAATGCTTTGACTTACATGGGCGATATGCTTTTGACTCGTGGTAATACAATGATGGTAGCTGATGAGTTTCATGTATTTTTATCAAATTTAGTTGCAGTAACATATATAACAAATTATGTTAAACGTGTTCGTAAAAAAGATTCCATGGTTTTGTTGGCTACTCAAAATATAGAAGACTTTATGCATCCTAACGTTTCACATCTTACGAGTGTTCTTGTTTCAATACCAACTCATCAATTTTTCTTCTATCCTGGAAGTATATCACATGATAAAGTCGCAAAGTTTTTACAACTCGAACAATCGGAAATACAACTTATAAATAAACCTGCGGAAGGGCATTGTCTTTTCAAAACAGGTAATGAACGATTTCATTTACATGTGATAGCTCCAGACTATAAAGCGCGACTTTTTGGATCAGGCGGCGGTCGAGGCGCTATTTAGAACATAAGTCCTTACAAAAGCTTGAATATACTTTCTTGCTCACTTTATAATCTCCTTTATATAAAAGGAGCGATTGTCTTTAGATAAAAAATTAGTTGTTATGGGGTAAAATTAGGGGGTAATAAAATCAAAAAAATTGTCGGGATAGTTGTAGGTTGGCTTGTAAGTATATTCATATCTTTAATTCCTTTTATGATAATAATCGCTATTATTGTATCTATTATTGGGCAATTTATGCATAAAAAAGATCAGCAAAAAGATTTTTTACAAGCGATTTTTAATCCTTCACTATCTATAGAACAATTCAAAGATGGAACAAGCGAAGGACAAAGCATATATGATTTTATTTTATTTTCGAGAGAAAAAAATGAAAATATCACACAAGAAACAGTCAACATTTTACTTGAAAACAATATTGAAAATGTTGAGATGAGTGAAGATTTAAGTAAAGATGAAATTAAAAATAGCGATAAAATCATGAAAGATAAAGTGATTTTGCGAATTGAAGTTGTATTTTATTCTTTATATTTACATGAATTTTGTCCAGTTTCATTATACGAAAATGATGATGAAATATGGAATGATATTGTAGATAATTCTCAGAAAAATTATAAATCTTGGGAGGATATAAATCTTCCTGATTATAAAAACTTCGTCTCTTCTTTTTTTGTTATTAATTCAGAGATTGAGAAATTTTTGTGGCATAAAACCCAGGATAACAGTAGTGAAACACAATTTGAGAATATTGAAATATATAAAAATATTTATTTGAATATTAACCGTGAAGTAACTGATAATGATAAAAAAGTTATCGAATTCATTTGGGATTTTCTCACGAAAAAAACATTAATTGATTTTACTGGAGAGTATGCGCCCCCTGTTGATGTTAATCATTTTGGGGACATAACATCTCTATTTGGCAATCGTATAGATCCGATAACAGGCAATAATGCATTTCATAACGGGGTAGATTTTGCCTGGAATGGATGTTTAGGAGCAAATATTTATGCTATTACTGATGGTAAGATTATTCGCGCGAGCGATGCAAACGATGGTTTTGGACTGTCGGTTATACTTGAACACAGTAACGGATGGCAGAGTATTTATGCTCATTGCTCACAAATTTATGTTAAATTAGGTGATGAAGTGGAAGCAGGCGAATTAATCGCGGCTATAGGATCATCTGGTAGGAGCACTGGCGCTCATCTTCATCTTGGTTTAAAAATTAATGGTTCTTGGCAAGATCCTATGCAACTATATACTTGACTTAATAGAATATATGAGGTAATATTTAAATATAATAAATAAAATAAGTTCCATTCTATGAGATATTACAGCAACAAAAAAGACTAAAGGTCGCTACCTTTAGTCTTTTTCTATTATTTACTTAATTAAATTATTAAATAAAGTAATAGCAGATAGTATGTAAAATGCTATCTGTGCCAGTTTTAGAATACTATCTAAAACTGATAAAATAAGTTCCATATTAAAATATTACACCTCCTTTTTATGAGGTGTAATTAGTATAACATATAGCTATAATTGAGTAATACTAACAATAATTGTTATAATTGGAGATAATTTAAGGTAGGTAATCTACAACAGATATAAGATAAGTAATATAAAATATTGTAGTAACAAAAAAGACTAAAGGTTGTGTCCCTTTAGTCTTTTTTGTTTGAAAGGATGATAGAAATTAGTAATAAAATAATAAAAAAAGAAGTGGAGTTAAAAGAATTTTATAAAGTTTCGATACCGTTCTCTAATGAAAAATTAAAAGCTCTGCATAAGTTTTCTAAGCAAAAAAATATGAACTTAGATACTGAAATACTTAAATTTTTAGAAATACTGTATCAAAAAACAGTGCCTAAAATGATTAGAGATTATATAGAAGGTATTTAATTTCCGCATAAACTTTGATAGTGTCAATGGCACTCCAAAATTTTTTCTAAACGCCTCTGGCAGAAAAATTTT
>JAISZW010000204.1 GCA_031284445.1 Candidatus Methanovirga basalitermitum
AATTGGATGAAATAAGAAAAGTTAATAATAATATTTTTATTTAAAATTAATATTTTAAAAAAATAAATTTTTTCTTTTTCTAGTGTTTGATTAACACTTTTTTTTTTCACTTTCCACAAAATCACTTATTTTTTTTTAATTAAAAATTTTCTAAAGAAAATCAATAGATGAAAGAAACCTTCATTATTGGTATGTCCTTTCATTAACTTTATCAATTATCCATCTTAAGAAATAATCCTCATTAATTAAAGTAGAAATCACATTCATCTTCCAAGACATAATGTGTTATTACCATCTAATTTTACTTCTTTATATTTAACTTTATTAAAAACAATTGAAAGAGATTGGGATGCGCTTTATTTTCATATTTGGAAGGAAATTTTGGCGGTTTTAAAGACAAAATCAATGATTTTTCAGACAATAGTAACAGGTTAGAGTATCCCTGAGAAGAGTTTCATAAATAATTTTTATACAAATTAATATAATTTCTGGAAGGAGGAAAGATTGAATTATGAGATCTAGATATTTCAACGAAATAATAATAATAATAATAAATAATTAAAGAATATTATAAAATAAATAAATAAATAAATAAATAAATAAAATTTGAAATAAATTTATATAGAGGTTTGGAATTGGTTGGGTGACGTGTTGGAATAAAAACAAATAATGAGGGAATGATTGCTGGACTACTCAGAATCGTTTGTAGAAACAGAATTGAATGGAATTGCACTATCTGAAGAGTAGGTTTTATTTAAGGTGATGTAATTAATACGGCTATTGGAAAAATGCATTGATCGAGTTTATTTAAAAAGAAAATTATATATCAGTGGGTGTGTATATATTTATAAATAATTAAATAATAATTTTATAATAGCAATTTATTTTTTTACATTTATTAGTAACTTTATATTCAAAAATTGTGATTTTTATTTTTTTCTTTTTGTAAAAGTTTGAATTTCAAAAGAAAAAATATACCAAAAATTAATACCATTTTCATTTCCATTAAAATTATTTGACTTAAGTTGTCACCACCACACAAATCTAACCCTAATCATAAATCAACAGGATTAACAAAGTAACACTTTCTTATTTACTCCAAAAAATGCGTTTCTAATTAAATCATCATATGTATCTGACATGCATAACTCCTCATTAAAAAATCAGGTTGAAACGGAAAAGACAAAGAATAAATTCCTGATAAAAAAATATTTAACATTTACTGTTCATCCATAAAACACTTTCTATGTGAGTATATTTACTATAAAAGAATCGATTTAAAACTTTTATTTAATATATGAAACTCTTCCTTTTCCACCAAAAGGTTATTCCAGCAAGGAAGCTTCAATGTGGATGTGTTTTTATAAAAAATATACATGTACATATAAAATATATACATATATTAATAAAATACATATACATTTAAATAAAAAAACAAATATATTCAAGACAAAAAAATATCATAAAAAAATAAACACATTCAAAAAATAAATAAATAAATAAATAAATACAAAAACAAACAAACATGCTATGAATGAATGGTGTTAATGGCGAATATAAAGCATAAAACATTGGATGTCATGTACAGAACAGAAGAGAAGGAATATCCGAAGGAATTTAATACTCACAAGCGATTTATTATAATTATTAAATTATATTAAATAAATTTGAAAAAATAATGAATGATGAAGTTCCTATTATCCATTCTAGGAGTGGGAGATTTTAAGAAGTATGATTGTTAAGTGTGGGAGTTATTATGTTTTATGATGGGTGAAAAGAGAATAAAAATGTTTTGTTTTATTCTTTTTTGAAGAAGGAAATTTCTTTAAAAATTTATTTATTTATTCTTATTAGAAGTATAGTCTCAAAAAGTAATACAAAATTCACAAATTTTCCAGATTCTCTTTTTGAATGAAAATAATCGATTAATTTACAAATAATATAAAACATAAAAGGACAGTAGTAAAGAAGAGCCGTAACAAATCCAACCTGCAGGTCGGATACCCAAAAATGCAGGTCGGATTTGTTACGGCTCTTCTTTACTACTAAGGACAGTCAAAACGACAAGTTGATCCAATTTTGGTATTAAATTTACTTATGCATTTTGTTATATTTGTTTCAATGTCTTAATAATAATAAATCTATCGTTTAGTTCCACATTAATTCTTCTCTTAAGTTTTTTCCTTACCAGCAAATTTTCTATTACATCAAATGCACCTATTTTCATATTCATTGATAATTTTTCATTCTTTTATATTTTCTACTGTATAATCAGCATTTAGAAAGGGCATCTACTCATATCTGTCCATTGAATTACATATCTAAATCCTTAATCACCATCTACTTTTCTATTTCTTCTTCTCCTCATATACATTATTCTTCAACTCAACTTTTAATTAATCAAATTTACAATGCTATTCATAGGATTCGAACCCAATACCCAATTCAATAACCAAATATTATTTTTTATTGTTTCATATTATCTTGCTAGGAGTAAAAATTTATATTTATTGTGTTTATAGAAACATTTTTTTAAGTTTTTTTCCTTTTTTCATAGTGATTGACATACTATGAAATTTTTTTTATGCGTATATATAGATATATAGATAGTTATAG
>JAISZW010000245.1 GCA_031284445.1 Candidatus Methanovirga basalitermitum
GTAGCTATTGATGATAAACATATTATTAATAAGAAAATTAACAAATTGTACAAATTGATTAGTGAATTGCATGAAACAAAAATTAAAAAAACAAAGAAGTTAATCCCAGTTATATATAAGAAATATATAGCATTAGGAATTGTATTAGGATTTGATCTTGATGCCATTAAGACTGCTTATGCTAAAAAACACGAGATTAATATTAAGAGACAAGAGAGTAATTATTAAGAAGAGTTCTTGGACTTATAATAATTGTAAGATGTCTCAACAATTAGATGCAAAAAATAGAGTAGAGAGAGAGAGAGCAATTCTACACATCGGATTCATGTGTTAATCATGTCTTATCTGTTTGCCTAAAGTTTTTAGAAACAAGAGGAATCTCTTGTGGGAAAGAGAATAATTTTATTGAACCTTCCGCAGGTGCAGGTTCATTTATTAAATGATTAAAAAATAAAAATTATAAAGTACAAGGATACGATTTACAGCCTAATTCTCCTGATATTATTCAACAAGATTTTTATAATCTAAATTTAAAATATAATCATAAAAATATTGTTGTAGGCAATCCCCCCATTCGGGTACAAGTCAAAAATGGCAATAGATTTTATTAATAAATCTCTTGAATTTGCTGATATCGTAATATTCATATTACCTATACAATTTAAGCGATTTTTAACACAAAAATTAGTAAAATCATATGCTAAATTAATCTTTGAATTGCCTCCATTAGAAAAAAATTCATTCGTTTATCATAATCGACCATATGATGTTAATTGCATAACTCAAATTTGAGTTAATGATACTCCAAAATTCAAAAAATTTGAGAACATTAGGTTAACACAACCTCTGGCAAATTCACATCCTCATTTTAAAACTTGAACTTACAATAATACAGTTCAAACTTATAAATATTTTAATAAATTAAAATACAAATGGGATTTTGCAGTTGTAAGACAAGGATATTATGATTACTCAGAAATAATTACTGACCCAAATAAATTATATTCTAATCGGCAATATTTATTTATTAAAATATTGAATCCTGTTGCTAAAAAAATATTTAAAAATATTTCATTTACCGAACTATCAAATAGTAATACATCAATAAAGGGGTTTTCTAATACAGATTTAGTCTATAAATATGAATTCTTATTAAAGAATATATAGTTTTATGTTATTGTGAGAATTGCTACTACAAATTAAAAATAATAATAAAAATATTAAAAGAACATTGACGGCAGTTCCCTCAGGAAAGGAATTTGAGCAAAGTTTATTAACAAAATTATCTAGTGGCGGCTCATACAACACCTATATGCCCGCCAATTTCAATAGACTTCTAAATTTTAAAAGAGCAAAAGAGATTATCCAGAATAAAGCATCAGGCAATAAAATAATAAAATTAAATTTATTTAATGATCTAATTGAATCTACCGGCCCAATATACATTTATCAACCATTCGGTTCGCAACAATATCCGGATATTTTGTTAATTAGAAAGGATTACATAATTCCTTTTGAAACAAAATTTTCTAATAAAAAAGGTAATAAGCCAACTTGAAATTCTAATTTGCCACACGATGACGGAATTTATATTTTTGGTTCCAATGGATTAGCAGATATCACGTTTTTTTTAGGCAGTGACTTACTTCCAACAGATGTTAAAGCAAAATTAATTAAATTAATTAAAAAAGAGCGTGTTGACTTGAAAAATAAAGGATTAGATATAACTAGTACTTTTTCACTATATCTACGCGAAATGTATACACAGATTGCCGGATCATTAAATGATCCTAATAGAGCAATTTTTGAACAATCAGTTATTGATTTGCTCAAAAACTCAATTGAGCATGATTAATAATTTTTTAAAAAAATGGATAAAAATATAACTTGAATATACAATTTACTTAATTTCTATAAGAAACAGCTTGTTGAAGTCCAAAGGTATTATTTTAATATCGAATTAAGAAAAGATGAAAATTGAATGGATAAAGAATGAATTTTAAAGCATTCTTTCTACAATTTCATCTATGATTTAATAAATATTAATGAAAAAGATAGACATAACCACTACACTTTATTAAATTTTGGAGTGCCAAAGGAAGAAATAGATGAACTAAAATATATAAAAAATAAGTGTTCAAAGGAGAAACACTTGTGAAACAAATCTGATTTGTCTGATTCTTTAAAAACATGAGAACCTGAATATAATTTCTTTCAATACATACTACATATCTATAAAGATTGAAATAATATTAATGAAATAAATAACATATTTTGTAATAGCGATCTTTGTAAAATTACGATATACCTTTCAATCTAT
Source organism: Candidatus Methanovirga basalitermitum (assembly GCA_031284445.1). GTDB lineage: Archaea > Methanobacteriota > Methanobacteria > Methanobacteriales > Methanobacteriaceae > Methanovirga > Methanovirga basalitermitum. The sequence continues at coordinate 2,321 of JAISZW010000245.1, forward strand.
AAAAGCAATAATGGAGAAAATGAATTCATTTGTAGCGTGAAAATAAATAAAGATGAATTATTTGTGCAAGATCTTAATGGTGATATAAAAATTAAAATTAACGGAGATTATAAAAATTTAGACAATGATTGTTCATACCAACTTCAATATGCTACTCCAGAGTTTAGCACATTTGTGGGGGATGTTGGAGAATCAAAAGAAACATGAATCGTAGATAAAATAATATCTTTAATTGAAAAATATAAAGATACTAAATAATTGGCAGTTCGGTTATATTAGATAATGTAAAATAGTGATTTGGTAAATCACTACCATAATAACCCTACTTCAAATTATTCCGAGCAAGAATATCGAAAATCTTTTCATCATTTTCTTCTAATTTATTCATTCTTCTCTCCAATCCATCAATTCTTTTATTAACAGTTGCAAATCCTGTGTGCACTTCTATAGCTAACTGGCCAACAGTTGTGGCTAATTTATCAACAGTATTTACTACTTGATCTAACTTTATTCCTTGTTTTTCAACAATAGTTGCCAACCAGTTAATTGTCATCCTTGGTTGTTTTGGTTTTCTTTTACCTCCACCATTTCCGCCTGCACTTTTCCCTTTGCTAGTGCTTCCTTGTTTAGCTAATATGTTAACTCCAAATTTAACACTTTTATTTGTTGTTTCAATAATTTCTACTTTTTCTTTCTTGTTCATATGCATATTATAAGTGCAGATAAAAATTAGTTTATGGTGTATATTTACAGTATACGCTAGGAGGTTAATCTGCTTATATAGTCTTAGGAATTGTATTAGGATTTGATCTTGATGCCATTGAGACTGCTTATGCTAAAAAACATGAGATTAATGTTAAGCAACAAGAGAATAATTATTAAGATAGAGTTCTTGGATTCCCTACTTTACTTTAAATTATTCCTAGCAAGAATATCAAAAGTCTTTTCATCGTTTTCTTCTAATTTATCTAATCTATTGATAATTACTTTATTAAATCCCCTTTGCTCAGCCATAAATACACCAACTATATTAATAAATTTATCTAGTTTTGATTCTCTCCTCGGTTTTCTTTTACCTCCACCATTTCCTCCCATACTTCTCCCTTTGCTAGTGCTTCCTTGTTTAGCTAATATGTTAACTCCAAACTTATCACCAAATTTAACGTTCTTATTTGATGTTAATATTTTCTACTTTTGCTTTCTTACTCATATTCATATTATAAGTACAGATAAAAATTAGTTTATGGTGTAAGCTATGAGGATAGAGTTGGACAAATACTATCTACTACTTAAATAGTTGGTGTTTGTTGAAATTTTCATTTATCGGCGTCAGGATTAGGAAAATTTGTACCTACAATAACTCCACTCTTAAAGGCAGTTGCGGTATCAAAGTCAGGGGCATATAATGCGCAATCTTCCTCCGGGCCAACATTATCTCAACCTTCTGTATTGGGGCTGGTTTTAGTGTGTGCAGTATTAGCTGAGATATATACAGTTTGTAAAGACGTGCATCCTTTTAGAAAAATATCCCCATAAGTCCCAGTGAAGTTTTCCAAATTTAATTTAGTAATACCTGAACATCCATGAAAAGCCTTGTCACCAATAGTTAAGACAGATTCTGGGAAAGTCAAAGTTCCATTCAATGAGGAACAACCATCAAAAGCTTGAATGCCAATATGAGCCAATTTATCTGGAAAATTTACAGCAGTCAAACTTGCACATCCCTGAAAAGCTTGTTTACCAATATTAGTTAATTCAGCAGAAAAATTTACAGCAGTCAGACTTGCACATCCTCAAAATGATGCTTCACCGATCTCTCATATATTGCTAGGAATTGTTAAAACTCCAACTGCAAGACATCCTATTA
>JAISZW010000013.1 GCA_031284445.1 Candidatus Methanovirga basalitermitum
TTTCGCGTTTTCATAGACTATTAATATCACACATTCATTTTATTAATAATTTTTGGTCATAACAACTGTTATATGATTAAATATAACAATTGTTATCATCCGAATTTTTGACAGAATCAGGAATCACTTTGAATTTTCAAACAAAGCTAAATTCATATAGATAAAAAGTCGATTTCTATTTAATTAAAAATCAAAGAACAATATCCTTTGAATTTGAAATCAAAGCTATTTCCAACAGTTTAAAAATTACCTTCATTTAATTCTTTGGAAATCAATTGTTTTTTGATTTAAAAAATTATATATCTCTATTTTAATAATTAATTTTTAATTTGAATGTACTTTTGGAAAAAACATGAAATATGATGATATATCATGTTGAATCTCTATGGAGATTCCGTTGATTTTTTACATTTTTGAGACACCCTGATTATTGATTTATTTTGATAAATTTGAAATAGAGTAAAAATTAAAATATCTATTTAAATTTATTAATTTAAAATATATAATAATTATTATCCATATAATTTAAAAACTATTAATTTTGTAATATTAAATTTCAAAATAAAAAAAATCATAGATTTATTCACAAAGGTGTAGACGGATGAAATTAGGAAATGGAGAATCAAAGATTCTTCTAAATTACCTTTGGTAATAAAACGAAAAATCAAAGATTTTTCTAAGTTGAAAATAAATTTTCAACAATAAAAAATTTCTAAAATAAAGAAAATTAAAGTTTTCTAACTTTAAAAAATAAATTTTTTAAAATATAGAAAGTCATAGACTTTCTAATTGAACAAGTTCAATGAAGAATATCAATGATTAAAATGAAATTTCTAATCTTTTTATTTCCTAAGCAGAAATTTAGGTGTGTTTTGTATGACTAAGTGTAAAGATAATTCTAAATGGTCAGTTGGAGTTCCAGTTGAGGAAAGTGGGTATTTATGGAAAAATGTTCCTAAAACAACAAAAAGACCACTTGATAACACTAATCATTATACTGTTGTTGATTTATTTTGTGGTGCTGGTGGGGCTTCAACTGGGTTTATTTCAGCTGGATTCAATGTAATTTTAGGTATTGATTATTTTGAACCAGCAATGGCTACTTTTTTGCATAATCATGAAAATAGTCCAGGGATACTTGGTGATATTAAGCGGGTTGATGAGAGAATTGTTAGAGAGTGTATTGGAGATACTGATGTAAAAGTAGTTATTGCAGGAGTTCCTTGTCAAGGGTTCTCACTAAGTAATAGGAAAAGGTACGAAGATGACCCAAGGAATCAATTATTTTATGAATTTATCCGTTTTATAGAAATGTTGGAACCAGACATGGTTATGCTTGAAAATGTTTCAGGTATGAAGAGTATGGGGAATGGAAAGGTTGTAAAGGAAATAGAATCTAAAATTGCTGAGGCAGGAATGAAAAATGGGAAAAAATATAAAGTTCAGCACAGAATGCTTAATGCTGCAGAGTATGGTGTTCCTCAACTTAGAAACAGGCTGATTTTTTTAGGTGCTTCTGAAAATTATAGCATTCGATGGCCTAAAAAAGTTTATAGTAAAACAGGACAATTTTTAACGGTTGAAGATGCTATTGGTGATTTACCTAGACTACAATCTAATGAGACAAAAATATGTTATGAAGCTTCGCCAAAAAATAAATTTCAAGAGAAAATGAGGCAAGGTTCTAAAATTATTTTAAATAATAAAGCACCTAATCACCCTAAATCCACAATAGAAAGAATTAAATATACGAAACCTGGGAAACCTATGTATGATAAATATAAACAGAGGATAAGGTTGCATTGGGGTTTCCCAAGCCCAACTCAGGTATGTGGAGGTATTAGACCACAATTTCAATTTGGACACCCGAATGATGATAGAGGATTGACTATTAGAGAAAGAGCCAGAATTCAAACTTTCCCAGATAATTATGAGTTTTTAGGAGGAATTGTTCAGGGAAGAGTTCAAACAGGTAATGCTGTTCCTCCACTATTAGCCGAAGCTATTGGGAGAGAAATGATTAATGAAATCAAAAACCCTAATAAAAACAAGGGAGAAGATTTGTTTGCATTTTAAATTGTGGGTTAGTACTAATGATACTGCTAACTGGATAATTAATAATACAGTACTTAAAAATAAGAAATGTGTAACTGAAAAACTAGTTGAAAGTGATGCAAATAATCCTAAAACATTTCATAGGGTTCCAGAGGCTATTAAAAAAATTTTATACTTGGATGCTGTTGATATAATCATTGAATATAATAAAAAACCAATTTTGGCTGTTGAAATAAGTAGTGAGGCAGGTACAGGACATAATGCTTTTCAAAGATTTGCAAGATTAGTCGCAGCAGCAGAAAATAATGTTTCTGTGGCATATATATACCCCGAAGCAGCATATATCCATAGAAAAAATTTTGATCGTTGGGATGAAATTAATCCTTTAGTATTTAGGGCTTTAGAAAGAGTAATGCAGATTCATAACATTCCAGTATTGTTTTATTACTATCCTACTGAATACAATTATATAGTGATAATGGTAATGTTTATCAATTATTAATCTTAATTATAATTATAAAAATTCTTTAAATCAAATTTAAATAAATTATATTGGATATAATATTTTATAAAATGATAAACTTTTCCAAAATGACTATAATTTTGTTCCTTCATCAAATAAAGGGTTGTTGTTTGATGAGGAGTATTTAAGCTTACCAAAGAAAAATGATAAGGAAATAATATCTTTTTTTGAATTTGTGAATTTAATTGTAGAAAAAAGTGTTAATGATGATATGGATACTTTGTTACTGAATGAAAGAATGGTTGTCGACAGAAGATGTTGGATGCAGGAGGAATATGTAAATAAAATAAATAAAAAACAAAAAGAAGGAGAAAATAAGAATTTATCTCCTGAATCAGCGACATTAGAAGTACCTACTACTTCACTTATTACTTTTTTGAAAAAATATGTTGATAAAGACCATGATTTTGGCAATTTTTTACAATCAAGAAGTCAAACAGTTATTTATAAAGTTAATGCAAAATTTAGAGGAGACCCTTACCCTGGAGCTTTAGTTGCAATAGACTATCTTCAAACTAGAAATGGTAAGCATATTGATGATAGGGATAAAAATTTAGTTCTAGCATGGTGTAACTTGAGATATAATAAAGAAAATGACTCATTAGATGTAATTGAAAGTAAATCATCAATAAATGACTTCATTTATTCGGTTAATAAAGTTAGAGACCCAAAAAAGTGTTCATTGTCTCGTGATGATTACTCTAATTTAGAGAAAGAACATATCCCTAGATATTATATGCAAGTTAAACATGGATGTATGTTCTCTAAAAAGAAAGAATTAAGAGTTTATTCATCATTTGCTGATGCTATTATTTTTCGTGATGGAGCATTATGGAAGGAAGGATGAATATGAACGAGGAAATTGTTACTAAATATATCATAAACTATTTTAAAGACCATAGATAGAATATTTTTGCTTTCGACTTTCCTCAAAGTGGAACAGGATTTTTAATACATCCTAATAGTAGAACTCATAAAAATAAAGAGTCTTTCATCCCAGACATTATATCTTATAGAGAAAATACTGGCGTTATAATGGAAAACAAATCTTATTTTTGCTTGAATGATTTTATTAAATTAAACAGATTAAAAAACGACAAAGTTTATAGTAACGACTTGTATAAGCTTTTAAAACGACTTAATGTGGATGAATTTAAGTATGGTATAGGGATACCAAATAAAAATGAATATTTGAATTCATCTATTTCAAACATATCTTATGTGGACTTTATAATTGCTGTGGATAATGACGGAGTTTGTAAAAAATACTTAAAAAAGGACTTTTATTAATGTTTGATAATTCATCTTCTTTTGCTAAAATATATCTTAATTCATTTTTAATAGTATAATATTGCCTCGAAATTATGTTGTTTTATAGGCGACTCATTGTTGTTAAATTCATTCATTGTTTTTAAAGTCTTTTATCTGATTAATAGGTTTTAGCTATTGATATAACATGTTTAGCTTTCCTTTTACAGTTAATACAATCACCATCTATCCTATATTGTATTCCTAAAATAGTTAAGTTTGTTTTCTCTTCAATCTCTTTACCACAATCATCATTACCGCACCATTTAATTAAACCTATGTTCCCATTTAGAACTGTTTTTTCTATTCTATCTAAACTGTCTATTTTAGAAATGTGTTCTCTCATGAACTTCCATGCTTTATCTTTAAGATTACTATTTATTTCAGTTAAATAGCTATTTAGGATGGATGGAAAATCTTCACTTAATGAACATTCTTCTTTTGTAGATGTATCTCTTCTTGTTATAATCATCTTATTATCTTTCAAGTCTCTTGGTCCTATATCTATTCTAAGTGGAATTCCATTCAACTCCCAATCATAATACTTCTTACCTGGTCTAATATCTCGATTATCAATATTAACCCTAAATCCATCTTTCTCTAAAATATTTTTAATTTCACTAGCTTTAGACAATATCTCCTCGGATTTATCTTTAAATACTATAGGAACTATCATGATTTGAATAGGAGCAACCAATGGTGGGAGAACAAGACCTTTTTCATCGCCATGGATGGCTATTAAAGATGCGATAACCCTATCTGAAAGACCATAACAAGTTTGATAAGGGTATTTATGACTTCCATCAGTAGCCTCATACTTTATATCAAATGTTTTTGCAAAAGTATCACTAAGATTATGCACAGTAGCAATCTGTAAAGTTTTACCGTCTTTCATTAAAGTATCAAAAGCAAAAGTGTAATCTGCACCTGGAAACTTATCCCAAGAAGGTCTATCATGTATTAAATATGGAATAGCTAAACTATCAAAAAACCGCTTGTAAATAGCTATTCCCTCTTGGACTTGGTCATTTGCTTCGTCGTATTTTTCATGTACTGTATGAGACTCTGTAAATGTGGTGATTTCTCTTACCCTAATAAGTGGTCTTGTATGCTTAGTTTCATATCTCATTGTATTTACTGTTTGATAGATTTTTATTGGTAAATCTATATGGGATCTTATCCATAATGCAAACATAGGATAAATAGCTGTTTCACTTGTTGGTCTAATAGCTAATTTTTCATTTAACTCTCTCATTCCTCCGTGAGTAACCCAATAAACCTCTTCTTCAAAACCTTTTACATGTATTCCCTCTTTTGCTAATTCAGTTTCTGGAATCAGCAAAGGAAATAAAATTTCATCATGATCTTCATCCATCAATCTTTCAAGCTCTCTTAAAACATATTTCCTTATTTTAAATCCTTTAGGTAACCATACATTCATTCCTTTAATAGGATACCTTGAATCTATTATCTCTGCTTCTTCTAAGATATTATGAAACCATTGACTAAAGTTTTTCATCACATCACCAAGTAATAATAACTATTAAAAATTTTTATTTGATAAAATCTGAATATTTGAACTGCACAGCAGCCTATTAAACATTATTTTTCATGAAAATATGGATTCACATCTCATATCTTCCCTTTTGAAAGTAATAGCTAAGAGTTTAAGATTTTCAGATCTTAGATATTTTGAAACTATTCTCTTTTGCATTTATTTAGAAATAATAATCTATATAATTCTATTCATTGAACTTCTTCAATTAGAAGCGAAAAATCTTTGATAATAAAGTTTTTTCACTTATAACTTTAATAAAATAATTTAAAGCTATTTAAATTAAAATAAAATCTTTTAATTAATCAAAAATTTTCAATTTAGAAGAGTTTATTTCATTGATTTAAATTCTTTATTGAGTTTGTTCAGTTAGAAAACATTCGATTTTCTCTATTCATTGTAATAATAATAGTAATTTATTTATTTTCAATTCATTTACTGTTTATTATTTGTTTTACTTCATATATATTTTTTTAACTTTATTTAAATCTATTTATTAATAAGAATCTACTATTTATTAATAAAAGTCTCCCAATTTTAAAATATTATTTGTTATATCGTGCAATTTTTCTTTATTTTCACCACTTATTGTAATTCGCTTGTAGTTTTCAGGACCATGAACAACCCAAGAATTTTCATTGAACTTTTTAAAAGGTTTTTCATGTTTAGGGATAGTATGACTTCCTATTAGAATTTCTAAAGCGTAATAGCTTTTAATTTCATTGTTAACCTCTTTCACACTAAAATTCCCCGAAACCATATCAACTAGTTTTAGTAGTGGACTTATTGAAGTTGAAGCTGTAGATAAATATCTTGTTCCACTTGGTCGTGGGTTTATTTCAATAGTATAAAGTTTCTTATCCTTTTTGGAGAATATGAAATCAATATCGATTGTTCCTTCAGCACTCAAGTTTTTAGCTATTTTAGTTGCAACACTTTTTACCAAATCATTATCCAAACCATCGATTTCAGACGGAGCATATCTAAGTTTATTTAGAGGATGAAGTCCTTTAAGATCTGTTTCACCTTTATATACTGGAACAAGAGGAACATATTCGTTATCATAAGATAAAACCTCAATGGATATTTCATATCCATCAATGTACTCTTCACATAAAGTCAAATCGAATTTATTGATGTATTCTAAAAATGATTTATCATCATTAACAATTGCTATATCCTTACCTCCTTGCCCTTCAAATTGTTTTAAGACATAAGGAAAATTAAAATTATTCTTGAAACTATTTTCATCATAAAATTCGTGTTCATAACTATTGAAATGTTTAATAAATGAATTTAAATTGTTATTAATACTTAAATCAGTTATATTAAATTTTAAATTGTTATATTTTGTTGTATGGTCTTTTAACTTATTTTTTTGAAAAATAAAATAATTTGGTGTTTTTATATTAAAATATTTAAAAAATTCTTTGGTTAAAAATTTATTAACACATATTTTAACTGCTGTTTTGTTGGAAGAAATTACAGGAATATTGTAATCATTTTCTAAAAATTCTTTCATCAATGCTACATCAAATAAAGGAGGATCAATACCAATTAAAGGAATAACACCATCAATTTCTTCTTCAATAGCTATTTTCATTGGTTTATCTATGCCTCTTGGAACAATATAGTATTTATCTGCTAAATCAAGGTTATTAGAGTGTTCATTGGATTCTGTTAATATACTGAAAATATTTTTCTCTTTAAGATAGAAGTAGACATCATCAAATAATCTTGCTCCAACAAACAATATTTTCATATTTTACACCAAGTTTAGATTTTTATGATTTAGTTTATATATGGCTACATTTTATTAATTTATATATTCTTCATTGAAGCATAACATATAACCAGATTACAGTAACTTTTTATGGATCGTTTAGTATTTTTAGAGTCTATAAAAAAGTGTGGAGTTATTTGGAGAAATTTATTTTTATAGTACTCGACTTAACTTTTCTGAGTGGAATTTTTTATATATTCTTCGATTAGTGATTTATCGCCTGTATATACTCTTATAAAATTTTATCAACAATTTCAAAATGATTTGTAGCTCCATTTTTTGCAGGGGATGAAAGTACAAGATTTGGTTTAATAATCACATCCACATCTGGTCTTATTGATGTTTTTGACCATTAACAACTATAAAAACACCTTTTTCCCAATTAACATCAGTAAAATTCCAAATATTCATAATAATAACAATAATCATTTATTTCATCTATATGCATATGTAAATAGTCACAACTTCTTCGATATGGATCAAACATCTCACATAAAATACATGAATGAGAATAGTTCCTTAATTGATGCTGATTCCTTTTTTCTTCCTCTAATTGTGAATATTTGCACATAACTCAAAAACCCCCTAATTTGTCATATATTGCATCTCTTTCTTTTTCTAGAGACAATATCTTATCAACATATTTGTCACTATCATAAAAACTCAAAACAGCTATTGTAGATGTTAATTCTGTTAATTTGACTTCTGATTGATTCATTATTCATCCTCCAAAAATTTTCAAAAAAAAGAAATTAAATGCTGAATATGACACATTTTGTATAATTTGCTCATCAATTAGTATAACTAATTATTACTACTAAATATAATAATTATAAGAGAATTTCTATTAACATAGAAATATTCTCACGATTTGCTACCAAAACATTGGTAGCATAATATATCATATATTTCACATTTATATATAAATTTTTTGATTAATTAAAACTTGATAAAAGGTTTAAAAAACAATAAAACACCATTACTAATGATTTCTTAAATGAATCATCTGCTCTCTCTATGATAATTAAACTGAAACAAGAAAAATAAAGCCTTATTAATGATTATTTAATAGAGTATAATTATATTTAAATACAATGACACATAGAAGGTAATACATGAGCAATCTAAAAGAAACTATTACTTAAGAACACAGTACATCTAAAAGAAACTATTACTTAAGAACACAGTACAAATAAAGTCGAAGAACTGGGTGACAAATATAGCTGAATATAAATCCTTTGGTTAATTGGGTTATTGCGACCATATAATCAGAAAAATCTTACAATAGCCAGACAAAAAAAGGGTGGATAGACCAATAATATAGACGTATAAAATCAAACAATCCTGGTCATTTCGAGAAGGAATATCAAAAACATGGGTACAGACAAAATTCATATTGAAAGAACTTAAAAAACAAATAGATGTCAAAGGTTTAACTTATGAATTATGGGATGTTATCCACAAATGCATGCAACATATCATAAACATCCAGACCCCATGACATACAGAAAAGTAGAATGCACCACGAAGGGAAAAATGCAAAATATACTGCAAATGGTGAATGGGCTAAAAAAGGAATAGATAATCATTATTCGGATTATAAAATGCATATAGCAGGACACAAACCACCAAATTAATAAGAGAAATCATGCAACAGTTGCCAACATTCATGACTCTAAAAATAGACCTATCTAAATAATATGGTAGCCTAATCATGGACAATATGATTACTATGAAGTGCTTTGCAAAGCATATAATTCACATGATGGATCGAGCATCCATGAATACAAACCACTAACAATAAAACAAAAAAGACAAGGAAAGAATCAGTTCGTAGCATGCAAAAGAAACCATTTGCTGTGATAAAAAGAGTTTTAAATCTCTACTTATTTTTAGAGATTTCAATCATTCTTTCAATAGCTTTTAATGATTTTTTAGCTATTTCTTTATTAATTTTAACCTGAAACTCCTCATCAATAATAGATTTTTTAATTTTATCTAAATTGTTGAGTTTCATAGTTTTACAGATTCCATCATCAAGTAGAGGAATAGCTATTTTATCTGAAAATTCTCTATTCATTCTTGTAATAAGATCTACCTCTGTTCCAATTATAAATTCCTTGTTTTTAGAGTTTTTAAGATGGGAAATCATTCCACCAGTACTCAAAACAGCATCAGCCATGTCCTGAACTTCCATATCAGCTTCTGGATGGACTAAAATTTCTGCATTAGGATATTTTTCCTTTTTAAATGTGATATCTCCAATATTAAACATTTTATGGACATAACAGTATCCTATTTCAGGTATAGGAATTATTTCTTTATGTGTTTGTTTAGCCACATACTTTGCTAAGTTGTTATCAGGACCAAAGAGAACTTGATTATTATCTAAGTTTTCAACTACTTCAATAGCATTAGATGATGTGACAATAATATCAGCTTCTGCTTTTGCTTCAGCTAAAGTGTTAACATATAAAGCTACATCTGCATCAGGATACCTTTCTTTTGCTTTTTTAATTTCATTTGCACTTAGCATATGTGCCATTGGACATTCAGCATTATAATCTGGGATTATGATTTTTTTATCAGGATTCAAGATAGCCGCAGTTTCTGCCATAAAGTCAACACCACAAAAAATTATCAAATCCCTATCATCAATTTCCGATGCTTTAATGCAAAGTTCCAATGAGTCTCCAATAAAATCAGATATTTCCTGAATTTTTCCTGGTTGATAGTTGTGTCCTAGAATGATTCCATTTTTTTCATTCTTTAAATTGATGATCTCTTCTTGTAAACTACTTAACATTTTTCATTAACCACTAATTTATTTAAAGTTAATCATATATAGGGGATAATATTTAAGGTTATGAAAAACACCCCATGATACAAAGTCTGTCAAATAAACTTATAAACTTTGTGTATAACGATCTCAAAGTTGGAGTTAAAAACAGTAGAATAGTCCTTAAAGAAGGAATGGGAATTAAAAACATCTCTGGGATTCCTTGAATAGTTTGGAAAAGACGTAGAATTCATTATAGATGATGAAAAAAGTAAATATGAGAATCATGACTCTGGAAATATTGTCTATAATGGAATTGACTACCTAAATAAATAAACAAGAAAATCTTAATGTTTTCGTGGAGTCTGTAAAAAAGTGTGGATTTATATGGAAAAATTTGCTTTTATAGTACTCTCTAAAAATAGTTAAATAAAGAAGAAGTACTTAATTCAAACTTCTAAGCTGGAACTAAAGTTTTTTTAAGTTGTTTTTGCCAACAAACGAAAAATAAACTATTCTAAAAAATCATTGTTTCAGTTTTATAAATCATTGTTTCAGTTCTATAAATCATTGTTTCAGTTCTATGATAAACTTATCCATTTTGTTATTTTCCCAGATGTCAGTAAATAGCTTTTTATCCAGATGAAAAACGAATAAATATCTATAAATTATGATAGCTACTGTTAAAGGAATTATTATATCAGCTATTGAAAAAGTATTAGGATATTTGAATCTTAATATAATTAACAAAGCATCTAAACCAACAATCCTAATTAGATATATGTTAAATTTCTTTCTTTCTTTTATTTGATCTTCTTTAAATTTAGAATGAACATCATCTAAGTCATTATTTTTCATATATTTTTTAAGTGTTTTATTATCATTGGTTTTATTTTTAAATCCTTTTTTTAATCTGTGTAATTTAATATATTTGTAAACTATTCTTATTAAAAATATAATTGCAATATAATAATAGATATATTGAGTTATTAAAGTTTGAGTAGCTGGATTTACTACAGAAGACATATTAAAACTGTTAATGTTTCCCATTATTAAAAATCTTCTCACCATTAAAAATACTCCTAAGCCAAGTAGAAATATTGATTCTAAATAGAATTTCTTAGTTTCTTTAACTAAAATCATTGCTTTTTGTTTAATTTTATCTTCCATAAAACTAACCTATATCGCCTATTAAAAAAGATTTGTAAATTGTTTATTGATATATTAATTTTTGTATAAAAATATTGTTGAATTTGATAATAAAGAACATTTAAATGCTTTATTTACATATTCAACAATAATTCAAAATCTTCTTCTGCTTCTTTTTCTGATGAAACCCCTATTGTAACCATATCAGCATAATCCAATTTTTTTAAAAAATTAAATGCTTCTTTTGGCATTTGAATACCAGTAGCTAAAATTTTGTTAATAGCTATCTTCTTATTTAGCTCATTTAATGAGTTTGATAGCTTCACTCTATTTTCATCTAAAAAGGAATCCGTATCCATCATGTATCCTAATTTATTAACTGGTACCATATAAAATTCAAATAAATCAAGTATAGGTGATTTTAATAATTTTTCTGTGGTTTTGAAAGGAAAAGAGGTTATAAGTCCTGAAATATATCCTTTATTCTTTACTGTAAGAAGTATTTCCTCTAATAAGTTCCAATCATAGCTATCTACAATAAATTCATCTATAAAAATAATTGAAGGATTATATTTTGAAAGTGTTTTAATATCCTCTCTCCAATCTGTGTTTTGTGCTTTTTCCATATCTGGAAACATATAATTCATATTTGTTTTTCCAATTATTCCAATAACATCCATTTTTACTCCTTGAGATATAGCTATTTCAAATCCTTCAATTAACACTTCATTGGTGTTTAAGTTTATTCCTTTAACTCCAAGTTCAAAAGATTTTTTAATAACTTTAGCTATATTTTTAGGATTTTTATATAAATCTAATTCATATAATCTTGTCCTATGACCAAAATAGCTTTCAGCTGTAAATGGGGCTGTCCCTAACAAAATTTTAGGAATTTCTCTATTTTTAAAGTTAATATCTCCGTTGAAAATATGCATCACCTATAATTTAATTTTAACATTTTACTAAAAAATCACCCATAAGATCCACATTCAAAAAATACACTTTAAATACTACTTAATATGAAAAAAAAGAATAAAATAGTAAAATTTAAATAAGAAATGACAGATGATTAAACATGACTATAATAAGTAAATTTGTCCTTGCAAATAATATTGGTTTTATCCAACTTAAACTTTTCGATTTCTGAGAAGAAAATTGACTTTAAAAAGACAGTTGAAAAATATGCTTTCCAGAGGATAAAAAGGAAGATATTAATAATAAGCTTATCATTTTTGTATAATAGAGTGGTATAAAACACTAAAACTTCTTTATTTTAACTGTGGAAGCCTATATAATAGAAAACAAGGATTTAGGCAAATAAATCCAAAGCTATATGATGGTGAGAAAATTAAAATCTCACTACAAAGGTAAAAAGGTAAAAATTCGATAGAAAATACTCTAATAATTTAGAAAACCTTAAAAAGAAAAATAAAAGTTTTTTTAAAATAACAGAGATAAATAATATGTTCAAAAAGATGAAAACTAACCTTTAAAGAAATAAGGCATTGTTAGAGAAATATGACAAATTGCACTATCTTAATAATAAAAATTCTAGACGAAAAAGAAATTGCTAACTTTTAGAGTCTTAGATAGTTTTACTGTTGATAATTTTTATACCAAACATCAAATCAATCAACAACACTATAGTAAGAATAAGAAATCAAAAATTAAAACTAAATTTAAGATAATTACCAAAAATCGAAGATTTTCAGTAATTGAAGAATTATTAGAGTATTTAGCTTTATTCATGGGAAATGAAGCAATGTAAGAAAGAACTCCACAATTTTTTACAGGCTACTAATAGAAATACTTATATATTCAAAATAAATAAATCTTATTATGTTGAGATAGTTTTTATCTTAACAACTTAATAAAGATAAAATGTAATAATCAACTCATGGCAGTATATACTTCCCTATGAATGATGGTAGAATAATAAAACAAAAGCAGTTCCATACTTTTAATTGGCATAGATGAAAATTTAATAATCATTTCTTGTGTGGTTTTTGTTTTGTTAGTATCACACATTTTTTCCTAATATCTTTTTTTATGATAACAATCGTTATTAGTCTGTTTGTGGCAATTATTATCACCAAAACTTTCAATAATTGCTTAGTACACTTTATATAAAAATATGGAGATAATTGATGGATTTTAATAAATATGGAGATAATTGATGGATTTTAATGTTACAGAGAATATTATCCTTGTTTTGAATGTTGTTTACTTTCTACTACCCGCATACATTGCAAACTTAAGTGGTCTTGTATTTGGGGGTAAAAGACCAATTGATATGGGGAAAAATTTTTTTGATGGTAATAGAATCATTGGGGATGGAGTTACAATTGAGGGATTTGCTTATGGAGTATTGTTTGGTGTATTTATTGGAGTAATAGAAGGTTTAAAACTTGAAAATCTTTTGTTTTGTCTTCAAATGAGTTTACTATTAAGTTTTGGTGCTTTAGTTGGAGATGCTGTTGGAAGTTTTATAAAACGAAGATTAGGAGTTTCAAGAGGAAAACCAGTACCATTTCTTGATCAATTAGATTTTTTTGTAGGAGCTATACTTTTTGTCTCGTTAATAGTTCATATACCTATGAATTACATTATTATAGGAGCTATTTTAACCTTAATTCTTCATCTGGTAACAAATACGATAGCTTATCTTTTAGGTATTAAAGATGTGTGGTACTGATCATAATCTTTTGATTTGATCGTGTTTAATTTCACTACAAAAAAAAGGATGTTTTAGTAAGATATTGATATATGGTATGGAATAATCATGAATTTAAAGAGAATAGCTGGATTTGAAGCAGCAAAGGAAGTTAAAGATGGAAAAATTGTAGGCTTGGGTACTGGCTCAACCACACATTACTTCATTGAAAAACTTGGGGATAGGATTAAAGAGGAAGAAATTGAAATCATGGGGGTTCCTACTTCTTATCAATCTTTTTTACTTGCCAAAGAGCAGAACATACCTTTAACTACTTTAGATGAACATGATATTGATATAGCTGTTGATGGTGCTGATGAGATTGACAAGGATTTAAATCTTATTAAAGGAAGAGGGGCTGCACATACATTAGAGAAGATAGTGGACTATAGTGCCAAAATTTTCATTGTAATAGCTGATGAGAGTAAATTGGTTGAAAAACTTGGAGCTTTCCCAGTTCCGCTTGAAATAATTTCAAAGGCTGTAAAACCAGTTTTCTCAGAACTTAAAGATATGGGTAGTGAGCCAAGTATAAGGATGGCTAAGTATAAAGATGGACCAGTTATTTCTGATAATGGGAATTTTATTGTTGATGCTAAGTTTGGATTGATGGATAATCCGGTACATTTAGAAAAAGATCTTAATTCAATTCCTGGTGTAGTTGAAAATGGAATTTTCTCACAAATGACTGATAAAGCTATTGTTACCTGTGAAAATGGCATTAGAAAGATTAATTTTTAGTTTTATTGGTTTATTCATTGAAATGCTTGAAAAGATATAAAATAATATTATAATATAATAACTTTTATTAATTTTATGGTGACTAAATGGCAAGTTTGTTAGATAATTGGAAAAGAACTCACTTTACTAAAAATATAAATACCAACCTTGTTGATGAAAAAATTGTAGTTATGGGCTGGGTTCATGAAATACGTGACCTTGGGGGAATAGTATTTGTGGTAATTCGTGATAGGGATGGAAGAATACAGATAACAGCTCCAAGTAAAAAGATCGATGCTGAACTTTTAGAACAAATAAGAAGTTTTAGAAAAGAATCAGTAGTAGCTATTAAAGGTAAAGTTCAAGGTTCAGACAAGGCACCGAATGGTGTTGAAATAATCCCTAATGAAATTAAAGTTTTAAATGAAGCAAGTCAACCTTTACCTATGGATCCAACAGATAAAGTTAAGGCAGAGATAGACACTCGTTTAGATAATCGCTTCATTGATTTGAGAAGAGATAATATTAGCTCTATTTTTAAAATTAAAAGCCAAATGCTCCACAGTACAAGATTGTTCTTTGAAGAGAATGGTTTCATTGAAGTAAACACTCCTAAACTTGTTGCTTCAGCTACTGAAGGAGGAACTGAACTTTTCCCTATCACTTACTTTGAAAGAGAAGCATTTTTAGGTCAATCTCCTCAACTTTACAAACAAATGATGATGGCTGCTGGTTTTGAAAGAATTTTTGAAATAGCTCAAATATTTAGAGCAGAAGAACATGATACTCTTCGTCATTTAAATGAAACTATTTCTATTGATATGGAATCTTCTTTTATGAACGATACTGATGTTATGGATATTTTAGAAAAACTCATCAATAAGGTCGTAGTCGATGTTACCCAAAATTGTCAAAAGTACTTAGATATTCTTGGTGTGGATTTAAAACTTTCTAATTGTCCTTTTCCTGTTGTTAAATATGATAATGCAGTAGATATTATCAACTCTAAAGGTGTTGAAATGGAATGGGGTGAAGACTTCTCACGTGCTGGTGAGAAGACATTAGGTGATGAATATCCTAGTTATTATTTTTTAACTGACTGGCCATCTGAAATAAAACCATTTTATGTCATGCCAAATGAGAAAGATCCAACAAAAAGCCATGCCTTTGATTTAATGTATGGGAATTTAGAGATATCTTCTGGTGCAATGAGAATTCATCAACATGACCTTTTAAAAGAGAAAATAGCTGAAAAAGGATTAAATCCAGATTCATTTGAAAGCTATTTGAAATCTTTTGATTATGGAATGCCACCTCATTCAGGATGGGGTCTTGGGGCAGATCGTTTTAACATGACCTTAACTGGTCTTGATAATATTAGGGAAACCGTTCTTTTTCCAAGAGATAGAAGAAGATTAACTCCTTAATTAATGATATATGTCTATTTTGTAATAAGTATATGATTTGTAATCTGTTAAATTGTCTTTGGATCATTATCTAAAATATTTTGTGGATGGTTGAAATATGATTAAATTGTGGAAAATATTAGTGATTCCATTAATATTAATAGTGTTGGTTAGTGGAGTGATGTTAACTGGCTCACATAGTAATAAACTGTTTCTTTTAAATAGTATGAAACCAATTGATATCTTAGATATGGAATTTCTTTATTCAAATTCAGATAAACAAGATGCAAATGGAAATAATTATACGGTTAACTACTATCGTATATCTTTTAAAACCAAACAGAATATTAAAAATATGAGCATAGTTGCTATTGGTTTAGATCAGAATAATAGGCAATTAACATTACCAGATTCTATTATTCTTCCTAAGACACAGCCATTTAATTATATAGTACATAGCAATAATACATTATCAAAAGGTAGAATGGATACAGCTGATTTAATTTATGCATCAAAGGGTAATCAAAACATTAAAGCTTTACGAATTTATGTCTATAATGAATCAAATAGATTAAATAATCTTGTTAGTGAATATAGTGTACCTGTAACTATTAATAAAAGTTCTGATTCTAAAAATAAATATTATCGTTATTAATATATTAAAAGGTGAATGATATGGTACTTGGATATTTTAATATAATAATGAATGGACTAAAAAAGACATATAAACTATTTAAATTAGATATTAATCCTATTGCAGTTTGTGGTCTTTATCTGGGATTTATAAGATTCCATACATTTGATCTTAAACATATAGGAAAAATAAAACTGAATAAAAGTAAATTAGGATATTTGCATGCTTATCAATTATTACATGATCTCAACATAGATTCAGAAACTATTAAAAGTATTATTAAAGCTCAAAAAAATAATATAATTGAATTTCATGGTATTAAATTTATCATTAATCATCCTTTCACATTAAACGTGATAAATGAAGTATTTAATGGTGAGTACATGATGGAGAACATGGGGGGGGGTAGATGAAAATTTAGATAAAGTTGTTGTTGATGTTGGTGCTAATGTCGGTGATTCTGCTTTATTTTTTGCAAGTAAAGGTTATAATGTAATAGCTTTTGAACCAGTACCTTCTGTTTACGAACTTGCTTTAGAGAATATTAAACTAAACCCTCAGTTAGAGGAAAAAATAACCTTAATAAACAAAGGAGTTTCCGATAAGAAAGAAGTCGTAAAAATCAAATATAGTACTCCAGGTAGTGGATGGGGATCGTTCTATTTTGACCCTCATGACAATGACCTTTTTGAGTGTTATGCTGAGATGTTAACAATCAAAGATATTCTCGAAGAATACAAGATTAAAAATCCTTATTTGTTAAAGATGGATTGCGAAGGATGTGAATGTCCAATTATTCTTAATTCTGAACTTTCAAGTTTTGAAAAAATAATCTTTGAATACCATACTGGTACTACTGGAGTTGGACACGAAAAATTAGTTTCTAAATTAGAAAAACAGGGATTTAAAACAAGTAAAATTACTGGGACTAAAGAGTTAGGTCTTATACATTTGGAAAAACAAGATAAGAGATTCTTTTAAATTGAAAATATTTATATTTAGTTGTTATATACTAATTTATATAAAATTTTTTATAGATAGTCAAGTTGTCAAATAATCCCAATTTTTAATTTTTCAAAAAATTGATTCACTTGATTATTATCTAAATTTATATTAAAACAAAATTTTAATTTAATTAATATTTTATAATTTTAAATTAGATTTAAAATTTGTTATAATTAATAAGCAATGATTAGTAGATAACTTTTATTTATTAACAGGGAAAATATGTTTTCATTTGATTGGCTGTCCACTTAATGACATGATTTTAGTAATAGTTTTCAATACACATATAAGGAATTGTTAAAATGGTAAAGATAGCAATATTTCCACCAAATTCATTAATTTTAGCTGATTTGATTGAGAGAAAAGGACATGAGCCATTAGCTTTACAAAAAGCAGTTAGGAAAAAAGTAATTGATCCTGAAATAGATTCCCCTCCTATGAACATAACAGAAGAAGATCCAATTAAAGGATTAAAATATGCGGCTATTGAGGTGCCTTCAGGGGTTAGAGGAAGGATGTCAATCATTGGACCACTGATAGATGAGGCAGAAGCGGCTATTATTGTAGATAAAGCTCCTTTTGGCTTTGGTTGTATTGGTTGTGCAAGAACTAATGAACTATCCACATTTTACATGAGAAAAAGAGGAGTTCCTACATTAGAATTGATCTATCCAACTAATAGGGATGAGACTATTGATATGGTAAATAAGATTAATACCTTTTTAGATAAAATAGATAATCATGAAATTAAACTTAAAAATGCAGATACTGAGAATATAAAGATTGAAAATAACGAGGAGGAACAATAGTGAGTCAAACTTTTAATAAAAGTTTGATCAAAAAAAAAAAGTATTGAATACAGGAGGAGGAATAGTATGGTTAGAATAGCTTTGGTTTCATGTGGTACTGAGTATAGTGGTGTTCAAAAAGAGATTGAAAAAGCAGCTAATACCTTTGGTGGTGAGATAATAATTCCTGAAATTGACCTACCCTATATTGATGAATCTTATAAAAAATTTGGTTTTAGTGCTGAAAGTTCAAGTTTAAGATTAACCATTGCAAGAGCAATGTCTATTGTTGAAGGGAAAACTCAATGTGATGCAGTCTTCATAGCAACATGTTTTAGATGTGCAGAAGGAGCCTTAGTTAGAAATGAAGTTAGGAGATTTATACAAGAAAGTACTCGTATTCCTGTTGTTACATATTCTTTTACTGAAAGAACAAAAGCAGCTGAACTTTTTATTAGGATGGAAGCATTAACTACGACTGTGACACGAAAAAGTATTCTTGCTCGTGAAAAACAAGAAGGTCTTACCCTTGGTGTTGATTCAGGCTCAACCACAACAAAAGTTATTTTAATGGAAAATAACAAGATTATAGGTGCTGGATGGACATCGACTAAGGATATTATGGGCTCAGTTGAAATTGGTGCTAAGGAAGCCTTTGAAGGAACAGGGTATTCTATGGATGATTTAAATGGCATTGGAACGACTGGTTATGGTAGATTAACTATTGGTAAGAAACTTAGTGCTGAACTCGTACAAGAAGAATTATCTGTTAATGCTAAAGGTGCTGTTTATTTGGCTGGACACCAAAAAGGTGAAGCTACAGTTTTAGATATTGGTGGAATGGATAATAAGGTCATAACAGTAAATGATGGCATTCCTGATAACTTTACAATGGGTGGAATTTGTGCTGGTGCATCTGGAAGGTTTTTAGACATGACTGCAAGAAGATTAGATGTTGATATTAAGGATTTAGGTCCATTAGCCATGAAAGGAGATTATAGAAATGCACTACTCAATAGCTATTGTATTGTTTTTGGTATTCAAGATTTAGTTACTACTTTAGCTGCTGGTGGATCTAAAGAAGATGTTGCTGCAGCTGCTTGTCATTCAGTTGCAGAACAAGTTTATGAGCAGCAACTTCAAGAAATTGACATTAGAGAGCCTTTAATTCAAGTAGGTGGAACTTCTTTAATCTCAGGTCTTATAAAAGCTGTTAGTGAAACCTTAGGTGGAATAAATATTATAGTTCCAGAATATTCTCAATACATTGGTGCTGTTGGAGCAGCACTCTTAGTTTCTGGAATGGGTAATCAAGAAAAGTAGTGATTTTCATGCTAATCGACAGTAATGATAAAGATGGTGCTAAAGTATATGATATGATTATAAGACAAATGCTTCAAAACCTCCAACTATCACCATCTATTAAAGATATGAAAGTTTTTGTTGATTCTAAGGAAGTTGTCTTTATAATGGTTGTGAAAATGGATAAAACATCAAATAGTACTAAATTAAGTGAAATTGCAAATGTTACTTATGAAAAAGAAGAAGATAAAACAGTTTTGAAAATATTTGATGAGAACTATCTTCCCAATATTCTCAAATTACTATGGAGGGAATTTTCTAGAGATCAACTTTATCAACCAGATAGATATACTATTCTTCTCGATGGTGATGCATCTTTTTTAAAAGATCTTGTTGTTTTCTCTCCAAAGGTAAATCTTAAAATGAGAATAATTGATGCAATATTTAGAATTATCCCAGAAGGATTTAGAGTTTTAAGAGAACTATCTAAGGATGATATTGTAGCTATTGTAGCTACTGATGAAATGATTAAAGATGATTGGATTTTGAAATGTCAAAAATATATAGAAGAAATTAAAGATTAATCACAATAGTTTAGATTCCAATAAACTAAATTTCAAATGTTTTCCTACTGTTACTAATTGGACTTCTGTAATAATTTGAACTTAGAGAATTTGAGTTGTTATCATACTTATATGAGGATATAGTTTCGTAATTTAATTTGTCATTATTATATAAATAGTTTAAGCCTGAGTAATGACTTATCTGATAAGGATAAAATATATTTGAAACATAAGGCCACATTAAACCTTTAATAGTGTAATAATATGCACCTAATCTACCATATTGTTTCCATGAAATTTGAACAAAAAGGGGAAATCCACAACCTGGATTAAAATATGGCAATTCCTCTCTTGTTGTCCCATGAAAAAACATAGGTAATGGTCCTTCCTGACCTCTACTTTTAGCTAAATCACTAACATACTTTAATGCATAATCTAAATTATCAAAAACAATTCCATCTGCTTTATATTCGTATTTTCCCTCTGGAATACCAAATAAGAAGGCTGGAATAACATCTCCTAACCAATCAACATCAGTTTTATATTCTGCTGAATCAACAAATGTTAATTCTATTACAAATATTCCATCAGGAGCCAAAACATCTTCATCTTCATGGTACCTTGCATAAGTAGTCCCTCCAGCATAATGAACCACTAAGATACATTTTGTACCAGTTTTTGCAGCGTAGGATCTAAGAACTTGACTACTCGCATGACCAGGAAACATGTCAGGATTTCCAAGTTTATTAACGGTTAGTCTACCAACTGGTTCAACTAAGCTGTTCTGAGTCACATACCATAAATTAAATCCAAATATTAAAATAAGCATTACTACTGCGACAGGAATTAATCTTAAAAATTTCATTTAATCACTAAAATCAATATAATCTTATGGTATCTTATATTAATATCTTATAAATAATTTAACATTCACTATTCAATGCTGTCAACTTAAGGTTTTCGATTTTTTTTATTTTGTCGTATGACATTAATTTCAATGTTAACCCATGAAATTTTACTTTACACATTGAAATAATTTATTTGTAATAATAA
>JAISZW010000226.1 GCA_031284445.1 Candidatus Methanovirga basalitermitum
AGATTTTTGTAATTATGAAAATCGAAGATTTTCAGTAATTGAGGGTTTATTGGAATATTTTAGCTCTCTTTGGGGAATAAAGTAATATGAGGAAAAACTCCACAAAAATTTACACCCTCACAATTAACAAATCTTTATTTTTATCAAATATAAATTTATCAATCCATTTTTCTGTAAATGACTTTTTATCAACATTTTCATAAATTAGTCTTCCAAAATTTTCTACTAAAAATTCCTCATTTACTATAAAATCTGCAAATAATTCTTTTTTTTATAGTTCCCCATACCTTCTCAATTAGATTAAGCTTAAGTGAATATTAAGGTAATATATATGAGGATTATATTGAGATATTTGCAAGATTTTTTTAATATTACACTATAATGAACAGGATAATTATCTAATACCACTACTAATTTAGTTTCTTTTTTAAACACTATTTTTAATGATTTTAAAAGTTCACTATAAACTATTTCTAATATTTCTTCTATTTTCTATTTATTGGCTTTTTCATATTTTTTCTGACATTTTATCCTCTTCTGCATATTTTTTTTTAGGTCTTTTATAATCATTTTTTTTGGCTTTCTCTGGAAAAACATGGATTAATATAATATCCATTAATATTTGATCTGTGAATTAGTCTTTTTCTAATTCTTCTATGATTTGAACGATTTTTAATTCTTTATTCAAGTATTTTAGATAATTTATTGATTAAAAAGCTATTTTTTGAATTTATTTGATTATAATATCTATGAAAAACTTTATCATTTCTTTTTTTTCTTGAATTTGGTGGAAAACTTATGTAAGATTTTCCATTTATTGATTGGACTACTATTCCTGTTCTTGAAAATTTCGCAGGATTATTGTCTAAGTATATTTTTTTTGATTTTTTGCAGATTGTTCTAGGAGAATTAGAAAGATTTTAACATGCTACTTGATCTAAAAGAAACAATTTGCAGTTATTTAAGTCATGAAAACTTAATTTTTTTTAAAACAATCTCTGCATCATCAGGCATTTTAGAATAGATAATATAAACCTTTTTTATAAGAATATTCTAGTTTTTCCACGATTTTAGGTATTCTACTCATTGAATAATTGACATTAAATTCTTTTTTAATAATTTTATGAATTTTACGAGTACTTAGAAAACTTTCATTAATCATTATTTCATCAAGGTTCTGGAATTCTTTCAGTTAATTTAGCTTTACATCCACTATTTTTATATTTGGGATATAAATTCTCATATCCTCTTTTTCCATTTCGTCTAACCATCTATGTCCAGTTTATAATGAAATTTCCATTAATTTCACAGCTTCATCAACTGTTTTTTTTCATTGTACAAAAACTGATAAAAATCAATTTTTTTAAAACATCAGCTTCTTGCTGATGCCTATTAATAATTTTATTTAATCAAATTTTTTTAATATGTCATTTGACTTTTTTTGTATTTTATTAACCATAATAACCATATGTTTACATTGATTTTAAACTTTACGATTTAAACTATAGGTTTAAAATCAAGACTTACTTATAACTTATAGGTTATAGCAAAATATTTAAATATTTATTAACACAATTAATGTATATGAAAGTTATATTGGGTGGAGTAAGTAGTGCCGTGGGAAAAACAACAATTTCAACTGGAATAATGAAAGCATTATCTGAATATAATGTTCAACCATTTAAGGTAGGACCAGACTACATAGATCCAAGTTATCACACAACTGCAACAGGAAATATATCTAAAAATTTAGATTCTTTTTTCATGGATGATAAACAAATAATATCGACATATAACAGAGCCATGAAAAATTCTAAAGCTAAATATGGGGTTATTGAAGGAGTTAGGGGTCTTTATGAGGGTATAAGTCCAATCACCGATGTTGGAAGTACAGCATCAATAGCTAAAACATTAAATGCTCCAATAATTCTCATTTTGGATTCTCGTAGTTTAGTTAAAAGTGCAGCTGCCATAGTTCTTGGATTTAAATTATTGGATCCTGAATTAAAAATAGAAGGTATTATATTAAATAAGGTGAAGGGAAAAAAGCATTATTTAAAAACTAAAAAATCTGTTGAAATATTAACTAAAACTGAAGTTATAGGTGGAATTCCAAGGGATGATAGAATAGCTGTTGAAGGGAGGCATTTAGGCTTAATTCCATCTCTTGAGAAGGAAGGAATAGCTAAGAGCATTGAAAGTTGGGGTAGAATAGTAGAGGAACATATTGATCTTGATGCTTTAATAGATATAATGAAGAGATTTAAGACTCCTAAGAGTGAAGAAAAACTTTGGAAAATTGGAAATAAAAAGAGATTGAGGATTGGTTTAGCGAAAGATGAGGCATTTAACTTCTATTATCAGGATAACATTGATGCATTGAAAGAGAATAATGCGAAAATTATTCAATTTTCTCCATTGCATGATGAAAATCTTCCTGATGTGGATGGATTATATATTGGTGGAGGTTATCCTGAAATTTTTAAAAAAGAACTAAAAAAGAATTCATCTATTCGAGAATCTATTTTAAAATTCCATAATGATGGAAAATATATCTATGGAGAATGTGGTGGATTAATATATCTTTCAAGGTCAATTGATAAAGTTAAAATGTGTGGTGTAGTACCTTTTGATTCAGTTATGACTCCTAAGGTTCAAGGATTAAGTTACACTATAACTAAATCAAATAAAGATAATTTAATATCTAAGAGAGATGAAGTTTTTAGAGGTCATGAATTTCATTATACTAAATTAAATGATGTTAGTAGTGATTTTGTTTTTGAGATTCAAAGAGGACGAGGAATTATTGATGGACATGATGGATTAGCTTATAAAAATACTTTAGCAAATTACATACATATTCATGCTTGTTCTTGTCCTAATTTTGCTTATAATTTTACTCGAAATATGGCAGAAAATACAGATTTAAATTTTTCACTACTATAATATAATATTATACAATAATATATGGTAGAATATACATTATCAATGCTGTCAACTTAAGGATTTTTGATTACAATTTCTATTTAGAATCTTGTTTATCAAGCTTCATTTTTAATTTCAATCAAAGTTTAAAAAAATAATTTTCTTAAGTTGACAGAAATGATATATTATAGAAAAGTATAAATAAAATGATAATTTTATTGACGATAAGGGTTTTTATCAATGGGCTATGTAGAAGGTACTGTAAAAAAATATATCAAAGAGTATTCCAGAAAATTGAAAAATGGCAAAATAAAAAAATACCAGACTAAACAAGTTCAAATAACTTTATCTAAGAAAGATGATATTTTCCAAGATGAAGAAGAAGTTATCATCATGAATAAGGATGTTTTTAAGGAATATGAGAAATTAAATTCTACAATAGAAAAACAAGAAAATACAATATATTCACTTAAGAGGAAAATAGAGTCCTTAAAAAGCGATCAAGTGGAAAAATTTGGAGAAAAGATTAAAAAATTGAATAAAGAGTGTATTTCTCTTCAAAATGAGCATGAACCATTAAAAGATAAGTTTGATTTGTTAAAAAAAGAAATTAAATATTATAAAGATCTAAATGACAAATTAAAAGAACTTATTTTAAAACTAACATAATATCTTTGAATTGAAATAAGAACTATAGTATTATGAAAATATAGTATTATGATGAAAATTTAATTTTTACAATGCTGTCAACTAAGGTTTTTGATTTTTTTTATTTCATTGTACAGTCTTAATTCCAACATTAACCAATAAAATTTTACTTCAAATATCAAAATAATTTATTTATAATCACATTTTCAATCATAAACCAATTTAAAAGAGTGAAAATTAAATACTATGACCTTTATAGTTTTATTAATGATCAGTAGTTCGTGAAGTAAAGTATTAATTGTGCGATGTATACTATTATTCATGAAACTAAAAAAAACACCACACAGAATACTATTGAATGATGATGTATTAAGTCTTTTGGTTAAGGTTATTAGTGATATGTTGGGGTTTCAATCGGCTCCTAATGCAGTATACAGTAAGAAAACGATTGTTTATCATCTTCTTAATGCTACTACTGTGAACTATTGTTAGTAATGTTAATAATCTTTGTGATGCTCCTTGAAAGAACTAATAGATATAGACTTGGTGATATTGATTTAGATGAAGTTGCTGAGTTTAAAATGAATTGAAGATTCATGCAATTAAAACCATGCCTATGAAATTGATATGGCTATTGATTATGTTAATATTCCCTATTACGGTGAAAGAAAACTATGGTGATACAATTAAAACCCAACCTAAACAAAAAACTAGTCGATTTTATGCTTATACTTCCATATACCTAATATTAAGAAAATAAACGATTACACATTAGCTGAAATATATTCACAGGAGAAACTTTAAAATATACAGTAGACTTCCTAATAAAAGAAATCAAAGCCATTGGGTTTAAAATTAAAATACTTTTCCTTGATAGAGAATTTTACACTATAGATGTGATAAATTACCTTCAAAACAGGAGAACACCTTTTATTATACCTTGTGTGAAAAGAAAATCTATTGGAGGAATAAGAAACCTATTAACTGGAAAAAAATTATTCTAAAGAGTATACTATGCATTCAAAGGATAATGAAGCTACATTTCAAGTTAATATAGTTGTTAAACACTCTAAAGGAAAATATAATCAGGATGGAATAAAACACTTTGCATATGCAGTATATGGTGTGAATATCCCTTTAAAAAACACATTTAAGGAGTATAGAAAACGTTGGAATAAAATCAAGCTACAGACTAATGAACCAAAGGTACGAACACGTACCAGCACAAAAAAACCAGAACTAAGACTTTTATAGATAGGATTAGGTCTTTTACTGATCAAGATCTGGATTTACATACAATGGACCAGTATACCACGACAAGGGGTCGACAAAATAATTTGGACATTCAAAACCATGCTAAGACAATCAACCGAGCAACCGGAGAAAAATTAGGATTCAACAACAAAATAACAATCTAAAAACTAACACCTCCACAGAAAAAATCATAAAAAACCCATGAAAATCATAAAAACAAGCACTAAAAAACTATAAAACAAAACAGAACCCTATAGAAAATTTCTGTTAACTTAATTTTTTCTATTTTTTTTATTAACTTTTTATCAATCTTCAGAAGTTATTTATTACTCAGTTTTGTATTTTGAGATTTTTCTTTCTGGTTTTGCTTGTCTTTGTCCATGTATTTAGCTTGTTTTTGACTGTTTGCATAGCTCTAGCTAGCTATGAACTATTTTTTGGATGGTTTTCAGTTGCTATAGGTTATAGCAGATTTCTGATGCTATATTTTTGACATGTATTCTTGCTGTAGTTGTGACAAGTACATAACCACTTTTTAAGACTCTTTTCATCACGGCAAATGGTCTTTCTCCTGGTACGCTACGAACTGATTCTTTTCTTGTCTTTTTTGTTTTATTGTTAGTGGTTTGTATTCATGGATGCTCGATCCATCGTAGCATTATAGGCTTTGCAAATCACTCCATAGTATCCTTTGTCACGATAGGCTACTATATTCTTCAGATAGGTCTATTTTAGAGTCATGAATGTTGGCAGGTGTTGCATGATTTCTTTTATTAATTTAGTGGTCTGTGTCTGTTTTTATGTGCATTTTATATCCAAAACATGATTTGTTTCCTTTTTAGCCCATTCTCCATCTTCACTTGCAGTATATTTTGCATTTTTCCCTTGTGGTGCATCTGCTTTTTGATGTCCTGGGTCTGATGTTATGAATGTTACATTGGATAACTCCTATAATTCATAAGCTAAAACTTTGAAATCTATTTTTTTTTTTGAAGTTCTTTCCCTATGAGTTTGTATATACCTGTTTTTGATAGTCTTTCTCTAAATGACCAGATTATTGCTTTATCTGGGACTTTATCAGGGAATCCTAGGAATTTAAGAAATGATATGCGGTCATTTACTTGTTATTAGTTCTGGGTCTGATAAACCATGCCATGCTTGTAAAATCAACATTTTAAACATCATAATTTCGTCTGTATAGGGTTTTCCACCCTTTTCCATCTGGTTATTGTAGATTTTTCTGATTATATGGTCGTAATGACTCCCAATTAACCAAAGGATTTATTTCATCTAATTTATCACCCAGTTCTTCGACTTTATTGTACTGTGTTCTTAAGTAATGTTTCTTTAGATTTTCTATAGTATTACATTCTATGTGTCTTTGTATTTAAATTATAGTTATCATGGAAAACTTTATAAATAATTATTTACAAATGTTAAACTATGATTTTTAAAGATTTTAAACAATGGCATGCTCCAAATATTATCAAAATCCCACACAGTCAAAAA
>JAISZW010000228.1 GCA_031284445.1 Candidatus Methanovirga basalitermitum
AATCGATTTAAATTATTTTATTAATCTTATAAATGAATATAATTTTTAAATTAAATAATTTATAATCTTTTATTCATTGTAATTTTAGATTAAAAACGAGAAATAAGTTTATGATTAAAATAATTTATTTTATTTTATTTTTATTTTTATTTTAAAATTAGTATGATTTTATAATAGCCTTTCTAATTTATAAAAAAACAAACAATGAAACTCTCTCTTTTGGGTTATCTAATGGTTTTTTTTAAGATTTATAGGCTTGATGAATTGTTGGGTGTTTTTTTTTTTATTTGGTTTTAGTGTAGTTTTACTGTTTTTTCTATTAGTTTTTGGTGTTAATCAAGCTCTTTTTTTCTCACGATGAACAATACAGATTGTATCTGGTTTCTTTTTCTTTTGAAAATTTGATTTATATTACTGGTGGTGGATGTTCATCCGCCTTTGTATTATATTCTTTTAAAATTTTTTTTGATGGTTTTTCAGTTTGATGTTGTTTTAGCTAAACTGTTTTCAGTTATTCCCTTGATTTTGTTAATATGCTTTAATTTTAGATAGTGTAAATTATTCACATGATGGAACCTAATTTTTTAATTATTTGATATTTTTTCACTACTCCCATTCCTCTTTTTATTACTAATCAGTCCATCGTTTAACATGTGAAAGATAGAAATATTTGATCTATCATGTGGATTCTTTACAGTATCGA
Organism: Candidatus Methanovirga basalitermitum; assembly: GCA_031284445.1. GTDB lineage: Archaea > Methanobacteriota > Methanobacteria > Methanobacteriales > Methanobacteriaceae > Methanovirga > Methanovirga basalitermitum. The sequence goes on from JAISZW010000228.1 coordinate 704, forward strand.
ATTATTTACTATTTTAATTTAGTTAATGATTTTGGAAATTAAAATTTATATAAAAATTAAAATTTATATAAAATATATAAATAAAGAATAGAAGATATAATTAATGATAATACGAGAATTTCAAACCATAGATTTAATCAGAGTTTATGAGATTGAGAAAGAAGCATTCAGCAATCCGTATGAAAAAAATATATTACAATTTTTATACAATATTGGATCAGGTTTTTTAGTAGCTGAAGATGAAAAACTAATCTTAGGTTATATAATATTTTCTCTAAAAGAAGAAAATCAGGGTAATATAGTGTCAATAGCTGTTGCTAAGAAATTTAGAAGTCAGAATATTGGTTCTGCTCTTCTTCAAACAGCTATTACTTTATTAAAAGCATTCAATACTGAAACAATCTATTTAGAAGTTAAATCATCAAAACAAGGTGCAATAAATTTCTACAAAAAATTTGGTTTTAAAAAGAAAAAAGTTTTAAAAAGTTGCTATGAAGATGGATCTGATGGAATATCCATGCATTTAAGACTTAAAAGGTAGCCAAACAGACCTTTGATTATAATCATAGATTTTTAATCTATTTTATAATTATTTATAGAATATCAAATAATATATCTTATAGAATAATAAGTTATGAATATTTAATTATCTTATGGAAATGTCATTATGAGAACTTTGGGGATTGATGAAGCAGGACGAGGTTCAGTTATGGGGTCTTTAATTGTTGCTGGAATAATTATTCCTCAAGAAAAGGAAATAATGCTCAGTAGAATGGGTGTTAAAGATTCTAAGAAATTAACTCCACAAAGAAGAAGAGTCTTAGCTCGAAAATTAAAGAAGATGTTTGATTATAATATTGTTGAAATAAAAGCAAAAGACATAGATATTCTAAGAAGATCTATAACCTTAAATAACATTGAGGAAATAGCTATCGAAAAAATAATCAATGAATTAAATCAATATGATAAAATAATTCTTGATAGTTTTGATGTCAAACCTAAAAGAGTTCAAAAGAAATGCGAGTCCTTCCTTGGAGAAAATCATCAAATAGAGGTTATAGCAGAACATAAAGCAGACGATAATTACTTACCAGTTGCATCAGCAGCAATAATTGCAAAAGAAAGGAGAGATGAAATTATAGATGAATTAAAAAAAGAGTATAAAAAAATTGGTGATATTGGTTCAGGTTATCCAAGCGATCCTAAAACAATTAAATTTTTAAAGAAATTTAACTATGCTGAACTCCCAGATACTGTAAGAAAATCTTGGAAGACCGTGAAATCACTTAAAAATTCATGAATGTTTAAAAACTGCAAAACGATATAAATTATAAAGATGGTAACATTAGTAATAATATATTAAATATACTATTACAATTGACTTGTACAGAAAGCCTTAGTTATATAAAAAATTTTTAGTTAAATTAAAAACATAGTGATTACTTATGAAAGTAAGGGATATTATCGAAGAAGTTCGTCCAGATATTTGGGAGATTCCAAGTAGTTATAAAAAGGAAATGAGGGTTCCTGGAAGGCTCTATCTCGAAGAAGATGCATTATCAACCCTTGAAGATGAAGCTATTAATCAGGTCGCCAATGTAGCATGTTTACCTGGAATTGCAAAATATTCAATCGGCTTACCAGATATTCATTTTGGGTATGGTTTTAGTATTGGAGGAGTTGCAGCATTTAGTAATCGAACAGGTATTATTAGTCCTGGTGGTGTTGGTTTTGATATTAACTGTGGAGTTAGAATGATTAAAACTAATTTAACAGAAGATGATATTAAACCAAAACTGAAAGAACTCATAGAGGGTATTTTCAATAATGTTCCTTCTGGAGTTGGAAGTAAGGGTAAAATTAGATTAAGCCAAAATGATATAAATGATGTTCTTGATTTAGGGGTTCTATGGGCCATTGAAAATGGATATGCTTGGGATGAAGATCTTGAATTTATAGAAGAAAATGGGGCTATGAGCGAAGCGGACTCTTCAAAGGTGAGCAATAGAGCAAAACAAAGAGGAATCCCCCAACTTGGATCTTTAGGTTCTGGGAACCATTTCATTGAAATCCAGAAAGTTGATAGTATTTACAACGAAAAGGTTGCAAAAACATTTAAAATAGATGAAGGAACTATAAATGTGATGATTCATACTGGATCAAGAGGTTGTGGACACCAAGTGTGTTCTGATTACCTTAAATTAATGGATAAGGCATACAAAAAATATAAAGTTACTGTTCCAGATAGACAATTGGCATCTGCACCATGTGATTCTTATGAAGCACAAGATTACTTTAAAGCAATGTCTGCTGTAGCTAATTATGCTTGGGTAAATCGGCAGATAATTCTCCATTGGATTAGGGAAACCTTTGAAACTGTTTTTAAGAGAAGTGCCGAGGATATGGATATGAACATTATTTATGATGTGGCTCATAATATTGTTAAAAGAGAGGTTCATAAGGTCAAAGGTCAAAATAGTGAAGTTTTAGTCCATAGAAAAGGAGCCACAAGAGCGTTTGGTCCAGGGCGAAAAGAAGTTCCTTCGATGTATAGAAATGTAGGTCAACCAGTTTTAATTCCTGGAACCATGGGGACATCATCTTATGTTTTACATGGGACTGAAATAGCTATGGAAGAAACCTTTGGTTCAGCTGCACATGGAGCTGGAAGAATATTAAGTCGTAGTAAGGCTAAAAAAGAATTTAATCCAGATGTGATAGAGCAAGATTTAAATAATAAAGGAATAATTTTAAAAGCAAGTTCAAAACCTGTTGTAGCTGAAGAATCACCACAAGCTTATAAAAATGTTGACCAAATTGTTAGAACTCTTGATAAAGTAGGAATAGCTAAACTTGTAGCTAAAGTTACTCCATTAGCAGTTACAAAAGGTTAAATCATTAGAGGAAGTATTAATGACTAAAAAAATTGGAATTATAGGTGGTAGTGGAATATATTCAATTGTTGATAGGGAAAATTCAGAGAAAAAGACTGTTAACACTCCTTATGGTGATTCTGCTGATGTTTTTCTATTTAAGATAAATGATAAAGATGTTGTTTTCCTGCCAAGACATAAAATTGGACATAAACTTCCACCAAGTATGATAAACTATAGAGCTAACATTTTTGCACTTAAAGAATTAGGTGTTAATCAAATAATAGCTACAAATTCTGTTGGTTCATTAAAAAAAGACAATCCTCCAGGTTCATTAATATTGCCTGATGATTTTATTGATTTTACTTATATGAGGGATAAAACATTTTATGATAAAGAAGTTGTTCATACCGACTTTAGTCAACCATACTGTAATCGTTTAAGAGATATAATAAGTAAAAATGGGGATTTAGTTAATAAAGGAGTGTATGTTTGTAGCGAAGGACCCCGTTTTGAAACAGGTGCTGAGGTTAGAATGTTTCAAAAGTTGGGTGGAGATATTGTGGGAATGACAGGTCTTCCAGAAGTGGTTCTTGCAAGAGAAAAAAAAATCTGTTATAGTTCATTATCTATAGTCACAAATTATTCAACTTCTTTATCTGAAGATAAATTAACTATGAAAGAGCTTTTTGAGATGATGGAAGTCAAAAAAGAGGAAGTGATTGAAATAATTCTTAGTTCAATCAAGGATACTCCTCTTGATTATGAATGTGATTGCTTAATATAAAGGACATAAAGACATTTTGAAGATGAAAATATGGCAAAAGTTATATTATTAAGTGGAAGTCCACGGGAAGATAGTAATTCAATGGAAATATTGGGTATATGTGCAAAGGCTATTGAAAAGGAAGGTTTAGATACTGAAATTATCTCACTTAGAGGAATGAACGTAGAATCTTGTATAGCATGCAATGAATGTATTGCTAAAGGAAACTGTGTTCTTAAAGATGGGTTAGATAAGATAATTGATAAAGTAAGGGATGCTAAAGGGTTTATTCCAGCTGCTCCTGTTTACTTTGGAACAGCTCGAGGAGATATAATGGCTGCACTTCAAAGAATTGGAAAAGTTTCCAGAGGAAATGGCAAATTTTTATCTTGGATGGTTGGAGGACCAATAGCTGTTGCAAGAAGAGGAGGTCAAAGTTTAACCTTACAAGAAATGTCAATGTTTTTCCCTATAAACGATATGATAATGGTGGGGTCTGATTATTGGAACATTATTTTTGCTCTTGAAGAGAAGACATCTCATGAAGATAAGGAAGGTATCACAACAATCCAAAAATTTGGAGAAAATGTAGCCACATTAATCAAAAAGATAAATTGAGGTTTTTATCTTAAAGACCTAAAGAATAGTGCGGTTCTTGAACCATAGATGAATTTAGGTATAGTATGTTATATGATGATATGTTGGAGGTGAAAAAATGGAAAAAAATAGCTAAAAGTCAAATATTTAGATTGTATCCATCATTTGAGCAAGAACAAATATTATTTCAAACTTTAGGTGTTGAAAGATATATTTTTAATCAAATTAAAAGAATTAATGATTTCAAACATAGATATCCTTGCTATGGTAATAGTATAGAATCTGTAGATTTTTTGAATAATAGTAAATTTTCTATTATTAACTATATTAAAGAAAAATATAGGTTTCATTAGTGAAGGTATATCTACATCAATACAAATAGTAGCACATAATTACAAATATAGTATGGATAAGTATTTCCAAAACAGGAAAAGACCTGATTTCCAAGAACAGAAAAAGAAAAAAAATAGCTAAAATGGTGAAGAATGGAGCTGATGAAAAAAAATAAGATATGTAAGTAAAGAATATGGTAAATCACCTTAGAAAAGAGAAAGAATCCAGTGAAAGAATTATATATTAACAGTCAAAATCTAAAACAAGATTCTGTAAATCAAACAATAAATATCACTAATTGTGGTAGAGTTAAAACAAGGAATTTTAAAGATTGATGGTAAAATAATGTCATTAACTGTTCGATATGAGAATAGTAAATGGTATGGTAGTTTAACTTATTCTAAGTCAATAGTCATAAGTAAACTTAAAACAGATGGGATTGTGCTTAAAACAGATGAGATTATGGGTATTGATTTAGGATTAAAAGATGCTATAACTATGAGTGATGGTTTCAAGAGTGGTAAAATACTACTTAAGGAATTAGATGATAAAGTGCTTAGGCTGAATCAGATTTTAAGTTGCAGAATTGAAGATGGTGAAAATTGGTTCAAAACGAAATCCAAGTTAAAATCAATCTACAGTAAAAAGAAAAACATCACCAATGATACTATGCACAAAATAACTACAGAAATAGTTAATTGATATGATAAAATATTTGTAGGTAATGTTAATAATCAAATTAGGACTTAAGAATAAAAAATTAGCTAAAACTACTGCTGACAGTCATTGGTGAGATCAAAAGTCAGTTAGAGTATAAATCTAACTGGTATGGTAAAGAATTTGATGACCATGACGATTATATCCATCATTTTAATAAAACAAATCATGATAAAGAGCTACTGAATCTAATTGATGATCCAAGAGTTTTATGAGCCATATTATTCCATAAAAATCATGATAGACAGTTAGTTAATAGGTATGTTTATGATACATCTATAAATGATGTCCTAACATAATATCCAAATTAATATGATCTATACCTTACTTAACCAATAAAAAACCAATTCCAAATTGCCTGAAACTTACTCTTTTGGATAAATGGATGAAGCTGATTATCATGCTACAGTAACTATTAAAGCATGAAATGAGGATGAAATAGCTATGAAAAAATTGAATGAATATATTCAAAGTTTAAAAAGAGATATTTTATTAAGGAATATAAAGTTAAATTATAAACATGAATCTATAAAACATAGACTTGATGATATTTATGGATGAAGAAACAAAATTAAAATTCAATGAATTTTTAGATGATGAAGATTTTAATAGTAACAAATTGGACAAAAATTCAGATGATGATTCAAATGGTTATAGTTTAAATTATCAGAATTTTTCTACAAACACTAACTATAATGATTATTTTCCTGAAAATAATCAAAATTTTATGGAAAATGATCTTAAGGAATATTCTAGTGCAATTCCTTTAAGAAGATTGGTATTGTCTTTTATTCTAAGTTTTGGTTTATATGGGTACTATTGGTTTTATAAAAACCTTTCCTATTTAGAAGAGTATCATAAGATATCAATAAATGTTAAATTTAGGACTTTAGTCTACATTTTTGTTCCATTAGGGAATTTCATTGTTTTTTATGATCTTATTAATACAATGAAATACTACATTGAAAAAAAAGGTATAAAGTCATATTCCCCTATTTTAAACCTATTAGGGTTTATTATGTTTGGATATTCCCCATTGGGGATTTGGTTTTATGTTAACATCCAAGAATCCTTCAATGAGTACTGGAGATTAGAACAAAATTGCCTACCTATTAAAAGGGAGTTTAGTTCTGCAGAGATAGCTCTTGTTTTCTTTTCTTGGCTGGGAATAGTAGTATCAATAATTTTTATTACATACTTTTTAATACATTATAAAGTTGTTTTTTCAAAATGAAATCACTCTAATATCATAACTTTGAGGAATATGTGGAATATGAAACTTAATATTAATTCAATAGCTGAAGCTGTATCTGGAAGAATTATTGGAAATAACTTTGAGAGTATTGATAAAGAATTTATAGGTTTATTTACAGTTTTAGATAGTGCTAAAGAAGGAGACATAGTAATTAGGCATTGGATTAATGAAAAAGGTGTTAAAATGGCTAATGAAAAAGGTGTTATAGCTATTATAACTGAAAATATCCTTGAAAATTCTATTGAAGTGGCTGAAAAACTTGAATTTCCAATTATAATAGTGGATGAAATCGAACATGCGAATGGCTTTGCATTAGAATACACTTTAAATCTTTTTGGTGCTAAATCCAAGAAAGTTATTGTTAGTGGAACAAACGGCAAATCAACCACATCCCATTTAATTTTTAGTATCCTGTATAATATGGGTGTAAATGTTGTTACAAATACTGACTCTAAATCTGAATTCAACACTTTAATCGACCCTATGGTCTCTAAGTTGATTTCTGATTATGGAAAAAATAATAAACAATTAGATTATGTGGTAATTGAGGTTTCAGAAGTACAAGGTTGGGTCAATAGATTAATGAAAAATCATGCATACATAATGACAAAAGTTACCAATCCTGATGTTACAGTTGTAACAAATATGGCTATGGATCATATTAATTTGGTTAATTCAATTGAAGAGATTTATGATGAAATATCTGGGGCTGTTAAAGCCACAAAAAAAGGAACTATTATTTTAAACAAAAATGATCTGCTTGTAGAATCTTTGAAAAATTTAAAAAATGATAAGGTTAGAGATTTTTACTTTTTTTACAAGGACAACCTTAATGAGTATAATTTAAATAATATTGATGAAGAAGATAATCTCGTACTTTTTGACCCATATAAAAAAATCATATCTTATAAAGGTAAAGCTGTTTTAAAATTAGATGAGATTCCATTTAAAAGCAGACACTTCATAGAAAATATTTTGGCATCTATTTCTGTATGTATCAATTTAGATATTCCATTGAAATATATAATTGATGGTGTTAAATCCTATAAACCTTTGAAAAGGAGATTTACTAAATTAAATGAAAATCCATTAGTCATTGATGATTTTGCCCATAATCCTGATGGGATAAAAGCTACTGTAGATGCCTTCTCAAAAATGAGTTCAAATCAGGATAGTGTTTTATGGATTGTATCTGCAATTAGAGGTTCACGAGGCATTAAAATCAACGAACTTAATTCTCAAGCATTATCAGATTCGATTTTATCATGCAAAAATAGTAATATGAAAATTAAATTAATAGTATCCAATAGCTCTGATGTTGTAGATGGATCAAATATCGTGAAATTAAACGAAGAAAGATCTTTTCTTAAAATATTGAAAAAAAATAAAATAGACTTTATTCATTTTGATAAATTGCATGATGGTCTAAATCAAGTGTATAACAATGCAAAAACTAATGACAGTATTTTGCTTATTGGTGCTCAAGGCATGGATCCTGCTGAAGAAGTTTTAAAAACCATTAAAAATGAAAAAAATTGTAATTCATGATTTTATACTTAATTTAATCTTTAAAACTAAATTAACAAAATTTGAAGATTCTAATAATCTCAACCCCCCCACCCCTTAAAAAAAAATATTCTAAATAAAAGATATTAATTAGAAAATTTTTTTTACTTCACTACTGATAATTTCTATAACTATAAAACATTCAAATCAAGCAGAACAACACTTATAATGAGACTAAGAAATCAGAAAGTAATATTTAAGACAATAAGGTTTATTAGAGTATTTAGCTTTATTCATTGGTAATGAAGTAATATAAAGAAAGAACTCCACAATTTTTTACAGACTCGCATGACCAATATTAATTATAAAGTATGAAAAAACGATATATTTATGTAGAGAATTTTTTCTTAATCTTAAATTAAGCTTCTATGAAAGTAAATAAGGATTCTATGATGAAGTTTTTAATTTTTTTTAATTTTCTTTTTTTACTTCATAAAAAAAGTAATACTCCTTATAATAGAAATCATCATTGATTAAAAAACATTGAAATAGGATAAAAAGGCTTCCATTTGTTTTAAAGATCTTGAACAAGCCTTTTTTTCAGCATAACCATGTGGGGATAAAACTTCACAGGTTACTGCTGGAATTCCAGATAAATTGCATTCATCTTCTAATGCTCCTTTAAATGATGAACCTGCCATATTAAATGAAATGATCTCAGAACCGAGTTCATTAGAGATATATTCTCCAATTTCATAGCTTTTAAAAAGAGTTTTTAAACTACAAAATACTCCTTCCTTTCCAGGATTGCTATTAACAGAAGTTGAATGAAAATCAGCAAGTGAATCAATCTTAAGTTCATGGGCTTTTTTTAGAATTGTATTAGTCAATGTTCCATAAGAAGCTGAAGATCTATTTAAATCATCGTTATTAAACCAACGAATGTTTTGCATGCTGGATTTAGGTGCCGTGAAAGGGATGATATAAACGGTTTCATTTAAATCATTATTAAATAGCTTTTCCATCAACAATAAAGAAGCAATTTGAGGAGGGATTTCATTGCCATGAACTCCTGAAACCAACATAAGTTTCAAATCCCCAGATCCAAACTTAAAAATTGATGTTCCTTCAAGTGCTTCTTTTAAAACATATCTTGATAATGGTGTTTTTGGAATATATTTAAAAAGATAGCGGTTTGCACTAACAAAGCCTCCAGAATAGGGAAATAATGCATCGGAGTCTATATTATCTAAAGAATTAATACCCTTAAAATTATACATTAAAAAGCATTCCAATTAATGTTTTTGTTTTTGATAAATAGTAGCTTGAATTCCATGATGTTTAATCATACCCTCAACTTCTCTTTGATCATTTTCCTTATCTTCAAAGCTTATTTGTTTAATATCATGCAAACTAAATTTAGATTCCCTACTTAAAATAGATATATATCCCTTATAAAGATTTAAAACAATGTTTCCAGTCACTCTTCTCTGCATATAATCAATACTTTTATCCAAATCTTCCCTGAGTGGTTCTTGCCATAAAGCATTATAAACAAGATCAGAATACAATGGAGAAATAAAATCAATGAATCTTAACTCATTTTTTGTAAATATAAGTTCTTCCAATCCTCTATGAGCATTAATAAGAAGTGTTGCACCAGGTACTTCGTAGACTTCCCGACTTTTAAGACCAACCATACGATCTTCAATAATATCTATCTTTCCAATTCCATTATTTCCAGCTATTTCATTAGTTTTAGCTATTAAGTCAATTAAAGCCATTTTTTCATTATTAATAGCTATTGGAACTCCACCTTCAAACTTAATATTTACCTTTTCAGGGCTACTGTTTGCTTCTGTATACGATTTCACCCATTCATAGGCTTCTTGTGGAACCTCGTTTTTAGGGTCTTCAATAACATCACCTTCAATGGATCTTCCCCAAATATTTTCATCTATACTGAATTTACTATCTGGAGATAAAGGAATGTTATGACTTCTTGCATAATCTTGCTCTTCTGTTCTAGTTAGATTTAATTCCCTTACTGGAGCTATTATTTTAAAATCAGACATGGATCTTATTATACTTTCAAACCTAAACTGATCATTTCCTTTTCCAGTACATCCATGGGCAATTGCAACAGCACCCTCTTTTTCAGCTGTTTCAATTATTTTCATTGCTATTAATGGTCTTGCAAGAGCTGTACTCAATGGATATCCTTCATATACGGCATTGGCTTTTATTCCCTTTGATAGGAAATCATTTGCAAACTCTTCTTTTGCATCTATCTTATAATGTTTTAAAACCCCAATTTCCTCTGCTACATTTTTCGCTTTTTCAATTTCCTCTTTTGGTTGACCAACATCAACACAAACAGTTATGACACCTAAATTATATTTTTCCTCTAATAGTTTAGCACAAACCGTTGTGTCTAAACCTCCACTAAAAGCAAGAATAACTTTATCCAAATTATCACCATTAATTATATACTTAAACTTAATAAATGTTATTATATACTTAAACTTAATAAATGTTAAACAATTAAAATATCTCAATTATAGTACTCGTCTTAACTTCGGAATGGAATTTTTTCATATATTCTTTGATTAATAAATCATTGTTTTTATATATTTATTTTAATAAAATTTTACAATTATTGAAAGTTCTGTCGATTACTATATTACATTAAAAATTATTACATTTTAAAAATTATTACATTAAAAATTATTACATTTTAAAAATTATTACAGAGAATTTCTATTAACCTATAAAAATTCTCAAGATTATTACTACCAAAGTATTGGTAGCATGATATATCATATTTTCACCATTATATATAAAGTTATCGGCCGATCAAAACTGATAGAAAAGTTTAGAAATTACTGAAACACCACTAAAATATTCATTTAATTTAATCATTTGCTCTCTCTCTCTCTCTGGACTAATTAAATCAAAAACATCAGAAAATAAAGCCTATTTAATGATATTTTATGGAACATGATATATTTAAATATTACAAAGACATATAAAGAGCCATGAAAAATCTAAAGAAGCATTACTTAAGAACACAGTACA
>JAISZW010000074.1 GCA_031284445.1 Candidatus Methanovirga basalitermitum
AATTTTACTAAAATAGATGTAGATAAAAAATTGTCAAATATTATGCCGATACAATAATATCACAATAATTAATTTTCCATAACATTAGCTATTAGTGCTTAATTATATTTTTTAAAATAGCCATTCTAACAGGAACTCCATTAAATGCTTGTTTAAAATATTTATTATATTTTGTGTTATCAACATCATGGTTTATTTCATCAATTCTTGGTAGTGGATGCATAACAATTAAACTCTTACCTTCAATTAGATTTTTATCAATTAAATAAGCACCCTTTATTCTTTCATACTCTTCAACATCAGAAAACCTCTCTTTTTGAATTCGTGTAACATATAGAATATCTAAATCGTCAATGACATCCTTAAGGTCATGAGTTTCATGGTAAGATATTTTTTTCTTTTCAAGGTCGTGGAGAATTTCATCAGGTATTTTAAGTTCGTTTGGAGATATGAAGTGCATTTTGGCTCCAAAGATTCCAAGTGCATAAGATAATGAATGAACAGTACGACCATACTTTAAATCACCAATCAACGCAATATTTATATTTTTAATTTTTCCAAATTCTTTTTTTATAGTATATAAATCTATGAGTGTTTGGGTTGGGTGCTGACCTGCACCATCTCCAGCATTAACAACTGGTACATTAACAAGATCTGAAATGAATTTTGCAACACCTTCTAAAGAATGTCTAATTAATATGGCATCACTATAACTTTCAAACATTTTCGATGTGTCTGCAATAGTTTCTCCTTTAATAACTGAACTTTCATCACTTCCAGTAAACCCAATACAATCTCCTCCAAGTCTTTTCATAGCTGTTTCAAAGGATAGTCTTGTTCTTGTGGAAGCTTCAAAAAACATAATTCCTAAAATTTTACCAGATAATTCGTTAGAAGTTCCCTGAGATTTAGCTATTTTCTCAAATTTAGATGATTCATCTAATATGAATTTAATATCCTCTTTTTTAAAATCCTTTATTGAAATCACATTTTTAAGATCAAAAATTTTCATCCCTCAATTATATACCTATTTTATAAAAACATATAGATTATGTAGATGTATAGTATTAGACTTTTAAGTAATCATTATTAATCTTAGGTAATATATTACTCAACTCAACTTCGCAATGGAATTTTTTATATATTTCTTCAATTAACGATTTATCGTCTGTAATACTCTAATAAAATTTTGTCATCATCGAAAGTTCTGTCAATTACTATTATTTATAATTTTCTAGCAAATAGTAAATAACCACTATGACCAATCATTCGTGTTTTTGGTCTTATTCCTTGAGTTTTGACTTCATATTCTCTATTCAATGTTTCAACAATTGAAATATCTTTAAAGTTAGCTTTTTTAAGAATTTTATATGAAATTTTAATTCCATCTATATATACACTATAAATAGCTATCCATCCTCCCAAGTTTAGTGATTTATACACATCTTCAATGATTTCATAGGGCTTTTTAAGATCTAAGAATATTAAATCAATCTCTTTTTCATCAATTCCTTCTTTAATGTCCTTATTTTTAATTTGAATATTGGTTAAACCGAATAAATCTATGTTTTCCTTAGCTATTTTAGCAAAATCCTCTCTTATTTCATAACTATAAACCATTCCAGTACCACCAACAATATTTCCAAAATGTAATGCTATTGCTCCTGCTCCTGTTCCTGCATCAACAATCCTATCTCCTGCTCCAATACCAGCATGGGTCAGTACAACACCGATGTCTTTTTGAATTAAAATAGAACATTGTCTATTCATTAATTCAATGAAATCATTTATGTTAGGTTTTATAACCTTAAATTCCTTGTTAAGGTGGGTTACTAAACTATCACCAGTATTTGATTTTGCAATATCTTCTTTTTTAATTATACCTAAATCAGATTGAAAATCATTTTCATCGCTTAAAATATATTTTTTGCCTCTTTCATCTATAATAAACCTCAATTTATCACTCCTTATGAGAATTATACAGAAAATTTAGTATTAATCATATACATTAGAGAAATCTTTAAAAATTATTTTTAGACTAACTTTTTATTTTCATTTTCGTCCTTAAAATATAGATATTTTTTACTTAAAAGTGATTTGACATCCTTAGCAGTTTTTGCACCGATTCCATCAACTTCTTGTAATTGGGTTTCTGTGGCATTTATAACATTTTCTACAGTTGCAAATTTTTTTAACAGTTTTTTAGCTGTAACAGGTCCAATGTGAGGAAGAGATTCAATAATAAATAGTTGTTGTTCCCATACATTTATAGGTTTTTTTTCTGTTCTGATTTGTATTTCAGATCTTTCGTTACCAAATTGTTCTTTAATAGCTATTCTCTTTATCATAGCCGCAGTATCATCAGGACTTCTTGTAGGAATTATAGGAATTCCAAAATCAATAGCAATTGAAGCAATTGAACCTCTGATAGCATCAGGCTTTAAAAATCCAGTATAGAAATCATCACCTTCAAGTATCATAATAGGTTTTTTAAATTCTTCTTTCATTAATCTTGCTTGTTTATATAATCTTTTATCTACAATAGAATCAATAAAATCCTTAGCTGTTTTTCTTTCGATTGATACATCGTTACTAACTTGATAATCTCCAATTGCCATAGTCTTAATCCTAACTTCAATGGATAAGTTATCCAAGGCTCTTAAAACTTTGGAATTAGTTTCTCTGGAGTCGGCATAAACTACAATTTCTTCTTTTTTAGGTACTTCATTTTTTTCATTATCTGCATTAAGAATTTTTTTAGCATCGTTATCTTTTCTTTCAATAATTCTAGATTTAGTAGGCTTTAATTCATCGAGATTTATATCTTTAAAAACATTGCTTATTTGAGTTTTCATTTTCTTTTCTTTCCTGGAACTTGACCAATAGTATCCTTCATCTCGAGTTGCTTCTGTAATTAAAATTTTCATTTTCCCCTGATTTTTTCTACCAGTCCGACCTCTTCTCTGAATCATTCTAATTTCAGATGGAACTGGTTCATATAGAATTACTAAGTCTACTGAAGGAATGTCAATACCTTCTTCAGCGACACTTGTTGAGATTAAAACATCACGATTTCCAACTTTAAAAGATTTAATTATTTGTTTTTGCTCTTTTTGTGTAAGACCTTTTTCTCCATTACTTATTCCTTGACCATAAAATTTTACAGCATTAATTCCTTCTTCTTCACATTTCTTGTAGATCATATTTAAAGTATCTCTAAATTGAGTAAAAACAATAATTTTTGGTTTATTTTCGTTTTGATTATTTTTAATATTGAGTTCTTCCTTTAAGACTTCAATTAATTTTTTAAGTTTTGGATGTTCCCATCCATGTCTAATAGCTTGTCCTGTAAGTCTAATAGCTATGCTAAAATCAGAATCATTAAGTAGACTTTTAGATGCTTTTGTAGTTTTTGTTCTTAGTTTTTTAAAGTATTGGTTGGTGGGGCTTATTCCCTGTGTTTCTAAAAGTTCAAGAGAATGTTGAATACTAATCACAGCAGTTATTAAAGATATTGCTCTATAACACTCTTTTGGAGGGTTGGATGCTCGAGCTATTCTATTTTGAACCTGACCTCTCACATTTAGTATATCCCCTTTACCAAGTGAAATTGTAGGTATTATTCCTAAGTTTTTAAGCATTTTTAATCTATGTGTTAGTGCCTTGTCAAGATGTTTTTTGATTTTGTTTAGCTCTTTACTCATTTTGACTTTAACCCAATCGATTTCAATAGGGTTAAAATAAGGTTTAACATCCAAATCTTCTTCTGTTTTAATAGCTATATTTTCAATATAAAGATTTTCACATACACTTTTGATTTTCTCACTATCAGAGCCAGGTGATGCAGTTAAACCAAGAATGAGCGGAGTTTTTCCTTCATTCATATAACGAGCAGCCAAGTAAACATAAGCATAGGATCCAACAGCATGATGACATTCATCAAAAACAATGAGTGAAGTCTCTTTTAGGGAATATCTTCTATTTAGGAGATCTGATTCAATGGTTTGTGGAGTTGCACAAATAACTCGTGATTCATTCCATCTTTTTTTTCTTTCATCTGTTTTTATAGCACCAGTAATTGAAGTAGAAGGAATATTTAGGAAGGTTCTGAAACTTTCTTCATGTTGGATTGTAAGTGGCTTACTTGGAGCTAAAACAAGAACTTTCGAGCTTTTAAACTTGTTTAATCTATCCGCAGATAAGAGAACAGCTATTATTGTCTTTCCTAAAGCAGTAGGGGCAACTATCATTGTGTTCCCTTTTTTTAAAACATCTGCGGCTAAAACTTGTTGATAGATTCTTGACTCAACAGTATTTGTTGTAACTAATGGATGTTCAATATAATCGACCATATTTAATAATTTGTTTTTTTATTAATAAAATTTCATTAATGAGTTATAATACATAACAATGTGTCTCAAAAATATGAAAAATCAACGGAATCCCCATAGAGATTCAACATGATATACCATCAGATTTCATATTTTTTCCAAAAGTACATCCAAATTAAAAATTAATCATTAA
>JAISZW010000084.1 GCA_031284445.1 Candidatus Methanovirga basalitermitum
TAGTATAAAATTTTGATAATTTTTATCAGCATCTTCTACAATAAAATTCCAGTTAATTTTAGCATATTAAGATTATTAACACTTATAAAAGTTATCATAAAAATTAAATTGTCAAGACACTAGGTCATTAAATTTTATTGGTTTTTTAGAATCATTAGATTTAAACATATTATTAACGACTTTTGGAATAGTTCTTATTGTGGCTTTGTTAGATGATTTATTACCATCTATTAGAGCAATTAGGTTATCTCCAACAAAAGCATTAGTGAAGAATAAGTAAATTAAACTAATAATATGGGTGTGTATATGTAAAGTTGTAGAGATCGAGAATTTAACAAAGACCTATGAAAAGGGTAGTGTTAAGGCATTAAATGGTGTTAATTTAACTATTGAACAAGGAGAATTCGTAGCTATTATGGGTTCGTTTGGTTCTGGTAAATCAACATTATTAAATATTTTCCTTTATTTGGGGTTAGTGTTCCACGAAGGATCTGAACTATTATTCTTTTTTATTTATAATTACTTCTAATTTATTAAAGTCTTTCACACCAAATTCTTCTGTTTTTAAAGTCCTTAACATTCCAATTAGTGTGTTTTTTATAAAATCATTGACAAAAAAATTTAATCCAATATTATTTTCATCAATAGCTATTGAAACATCTAAATCATCATGATTATAATCTAATCCTCCTTTAATAATAGCTTTAGCAATGCTTAATCCATTATTATAACCGCATTCATTGGTGTATAATGTGTCGATAATATCAAAACTTAACTTCTCAATGTCATCAACTAAAGAATTAATTTCTTCTTTACTTGTTTTAAATGGATCAATTATTTTCATTGTAAATTCATCCACTAAAATTTTGGAGGTTGAAACCTTTAAATAATTGTTATCCTTAAAACCTTCAATTACAACAAAATCAGGGTTTTCAATGACCTTAATTAAAAACAGCAATCTATCTAATGGATACACTTTATCTATATTAAAGAAGGTTTTATCACCAATCCCTATAACAATGTCAGAACCTGCATTTTTATGTTTCCATGTATCACTATTTTCTTTATCAACTTCAATGATATGATGTGTATGTTTTATCGTGGCTAATTTATAATTCCTTTTTTTAAGTTCTTCTATAATTTTTACACTTAATAATGTTTTTCCAGTACTTTTCTCTCCAATGATAGAAAATATTCTAATAAAAACCCTCTCCTTTTTAAATCCTAAATAAAAAAAACTATTTATGAATTTTTACTTGGAAATATTAGAAAAATAAAATTTTTAGGCTGTATTATGATTAATAGTAAACTTTAACAGCTTCTTCTAAATCATTATAAAGACCAAGAGCAGCTAAAGCACCAATTTTTCCCTGATCACCTGTAACGGCTATTAATTTTATTCCCAATTTTTCAGCGACATGTTCAGCTTCTTCAACAGACACCATCTTTTTTTTAGCGTCCATCGAATACTGTTTTAGCTCATCAGGAACTTTTAAACCTTTTAAAATAGCTATTGCCGTTTTATCAGAGAGTGTATATCTTTTTAAAAGTTTAACAAGACAATTAACGAGATCTTCTTTATTTTCACTTTTAACTGCGAATGTTAATGCAATTGAAACACAGTTCTGTGTTTTATTTGGATTATGTGGATAAAGTTGAACTATTATATGATCTAAATACTGAAAACCTTCGTTTTGGAGTTCAACACCGATGTTATGAGCTGTTGTCCATGTTGCTCCTTCTTCTTTTGTGTCAGTATCATCTATTCCAATGACAATTTTCTCCATTTTCTCAGTTACAACTACAGCTTTTCCAAGCTTAGAACCACCACCAGCATTAATGAGTTCAATATATTCTACACCATCAGCCATACCACGACACAATCCAGCTCCAACACCAGCTCCAGCTAACCCTCCATGAGTAACTTTAACTTTATTTCCCTCAATAGCTATTTCTTCTATTCCAGCAGCACACACACTCGCTTTCAAGTCAAGACGGTTTTTGCCAATATTTGCTAAAAAAACTTGTTTATTTCCATCCCTATAAGCAGATTTAATAATTTTACTATTGTTTTTATATTGGTGTAGGATCCAATGAGAACCAGAAATACATGGATGATATTCTACAATCTCTACAAGGTCTCCATCCACCATAGTGATTATTTTTTCATAAGGAGCTATCCATGGTCCATTATATCTTTTTTTAAGCTCTTCAGGTTCTAAAATTTCCATAAAATCATCGAATATACAATTATAGATTTAAAATCCTCTAAATGATTCAATACTTTGCTCTACTGTTTCATTTGTAGTATTCCTACAATATCTATGAACTTTACCATCAATCATTAATAATTTTGTGGCACTCACCGAACTTGGTTCATAAGCACAATTTTGCAATTGTAAATATTGCCCATCTTCAACAGTTACATATTCATTAACGAAAGAAACACTATTCGTAACTATATGATTTGATGTTAAATCATCATTGACTTCATAGTAACTATTTGCACCTTCTTTAGCAGTAAGTTTATATGTACCTGCTGGTAAATCAGTACCTATTTTGAATTTCAACTTTCACAGGTTAGACTATACCGTTTTCATCAACCTTATTCTTAATTTCTGATTTTTTAAACAAATCTTTAAAATTTTCAATATCCATTTAAATCACATTTTCTTTTTTTTAATACAATGAAAAGAGATTCCTAAACTGATGAGCAGTTAACTGGAGTGGAATCTTTAAATCATGCATCAAATCAAAGCAACTTTTATTTATAGATTAGATATCTATTTTATCTCAAGAATAATACCAAATAACTATTCAACTAGTTTTTAGCATTTTTTAAATCCTCCAAACTCTTTGTGTATAATTTGACATTTCTTTTTTAAGGTATTAATTCTGGAATTATAATTGTTAATTTATTAAATATTTTTACAATTTTATTATTTAATTTATCCCTACAATTCATTCAATCTCTTACACATTTTCACTACTGATTCAACAGCTCTTTTAGCATAATCTACTCTTTTATGAGCATCTAACCTTGTCATGCCTGGACCACTTATTCCTAAAGCAACAGGTTTATTGTATTCAAGAGACAAATCAGCTATTTTACGAGAAGCATGCTGTGCAACAATTTGGTCATGATCTGTTGCTCCTTCTATTACGGCTCCAATTGTAACAACCGCATCAATATTATCTTTTTCTAAAAGTTTTTTAATAGCTAATGGCATGTCAAAAACTCCTGGTACTGGAAAAACTATTGTTATCTCAGAATTTCTAATTTTTGCTTCCTCTTTAGCTAATTCAAGCATCATATGTGTTATATCATAATTAAATTCAGCTACTACTGCACCAATTCTATATTCTTCCATTTTTATCACTATATACTTCAATTTGATTAAATTTAGCTTTATATTGTAGTTTTATATTTTTATGAATAATTATTTGAAAACCTTCATAATATTGAAAATAATCTAAATCTATTAATCTCCCATAGCCATAGTAACAAAATAAGCAACAGAACTTGCAACCATCAATAATACTATTATAATTGCTCCAATTCTTAAAAGTTTACTCATATTCTCATCTCCAAATTATTGAATTATATATTTAACTTAATTGACTTATAAGTTTAAGACCATCATATAATTTCTCAAGGTCTTTAAAGTTATTATAACAATGAATAGAAGCTCGTATTGTACTATTAATGCCAATACTTTGTAAACTTGGTATTGAACAATGAAATCCGCTCCTAATACAGATATTAGAAGTTTCATCTAAAATCTTACTTACATCATAAGGATTTAATCCCCTAACATTAAATGAAACCGTATGATGAATATTGTTAAGATTTCCATAAACCTCAACCTTCTTAATTGAATGAATCTTCTCATAAAGTTCATTTGTAAGCTTATTACAATATTTTCTAATATTCTCTATTTTTATATTGTTTATATAATCAATAGCTTTACTTAAACCAATAATACCACTAATATTGTGAGTTCCACTCTCAAATTTATAAGGAATATCTTCTAACCTAAATTCGTCTCCTTCAATATTTGTCACGGTTCCACCACCAAGATTTTTAATCATTAAATCATCAGCTATTTCTTTTTTTAAATATAGAAAACCTGTGCCAACAGGACCTAACAATCCTTTATGCCCTGGAAAAGCCATGAAATCAGGATTTAATTTTTTAACATTAATAGGAGTATAGCCTACTGATTGAGCCGCATCAACAAGAAACAAAACACTATTTTCTTTAGCTATTTTACTAATTTCTTCAACATCCTGCATCGATCCAAAAACATTAGATATATGACTAATAGCTATTAACTTTGTACTCTCATCAATCAAATCAAAAACATCCTCAGGATTTACTGTGTAATCATTATTAATTTTAGCTATTTTTGTTTTAACATCATTTAAATTTAACCAAGGAACAAGGTTAGAATGATGTTCAATACTTGAAACAATGACATTGTCTCCTTTTTCAAATCTTAAACCATTTGCAACCATGTTAATAGCTTCTGTGGTATTTTTAGTGAATACTATCTCATCATGGTTCCCATTAATAAATTTAGCTATTTTTTCTCTTGCATCCTCTAACTTAGCAGTAGATTTAATAGCTATTCTGTAATTTCCTCTACCAGTATTTGAATTATAATTATAATAGTAATCATTCATTGCTTCAACAACTGGTATTGGTGTAAGGCTTGTACTTGCAGAATCTAGGTAAGTGAATTCTTTTAGCATTGGAAAGTCTTTTCTTATTTCTTCAAATTCCCTCATTTTAACTTCCTATCTTCTAACATTGGATTTTGTGTTTATATTTAAAATTTTTTTGTAATTTGTTCTTTTTTGTAATTTGTTCAAATTATTAATTTTAAAACTAAATTTTTTTTATTATAAATAATTATAGTTGAAAGTTTTATTTATAATAGTGTTTTGTAAATATTATTTTTTTATATCATCGATTTTTAAATAAATATTTTAGAAATTCTACAATGCTATCAACTTAAGGTTTTTGTGTTGTGTGGAATTTTTAATGATAATATTTTTTGGAGATAATAGCTATTTTGTTAACAAGGTGTCTTATCATCATGAGGAATCGATGCCTTGTTTAAGGGTATTTATCTATAAAAAAGGATCAATCATGACACTCAACTAAAAATACAAATTAAATAATGATATATACTAATTTAGGGTCTTTAAAATTGGAAGATTTAAATACTATTGGGATTATATATTTAATTAATGATTTAAATGAAAATCCCATTAAATCCTAATAAAAAAGACCCTATATGGATATTGTTTAATAAAATACTTAAAGTTATCGATTCTATAACTTTCCAAGACGAATTAGCTCGAAATGATTTAAAAAAGATTGAAAACCAACAAATCATGTTAAAATTAGTGTTTATTAAGTATATTTTTTAAGTTAGAGCTTAAAAATATCTATGATCAAGTAAATAATAAATCTGAACTCCATGAATTTCTTGGTATTGAAAACTTACCAGATTTAGTCAGATAAGAGAGATTTATTCAAGGCATAGCAAAGATAAATACTTAAAATTATAGGATGTTAGATTTTTAACAAAAATCGAAGCATGAACAAACATCATCGTCCATATTTTAAGGCTTTAATCATGCTGTTTTCTAAAAATACATTTTTATATGGGTGTTTAAATTAAAATACTTAATATCAAGTTCTAATATAATTAATAAGTAAATATTTAAGCTCCGTTGAATATGCAAAAAATAACTTATAGTAAAAATACTTTAAAACAAAATTCAAATGTTTAATGAGTATTTTTAACATTTTTAAAGCTTTAATAATTCTATTTATTGATATTTATAAGATTTTAACTACTACTATCAGAATAAGATCCTTAAAAATCTGTCTAAATTTTGTCCAAGATTCAGCTGATTTATATGGTATTTTATTCAAGTATTAATAGATAATGCTGGATTTATTTTCATTTTTGTGACTAATTATGATGTACTTTTAGATTTAAATATACATGAAATGAGTTATGATATGAAATAAGCACTAATAATGCTTGGAAATTCACTTAATTTCTAACACCCTATTAAAATTAGCATTAAAGTCATTGAATAAGTTGGAATTTAAAGAATGAGGAATGTTAAGTTCATAATTATTGATTCAACTTCAATAACATTGGATTTAAAATTTAGTGGAAAATTTCTAAGTAAAAAATGTTTTACTGAAAATTATAAAAAAACCTTTTCTACAAGTATTGGACATTATTCAGGCTTTTAAAATGACAATAGCTATTCTTAAAGACTTGTAAACCATTAGCAATGGTAATACAATAGATCACTTCATGATAGCAAAATGTTTGATGATATGTTTATTTGAGCTTAAAAAAGGAAGATTTTAAGAATATGATAGAGAATTTTAGCAGATAGAGAATTTTATAGCATATTACTCGCCCTAACTTTCCGAAATGAATTCTTTTATCACTTTCTTTGTTAGTGTTGTATCACTAACATATTCATTGTAATAAAATTATATATGAATCCCATCATTATTAAAAGTTTCGTCTATTACTATACTTAAAAAAATTATTTCATTCACTATAATATAAAATCATTACAACAAAAACCTTATCAGTAAAAATTTGGACAGTTTCTAACTGATAGTGTAAATAGAGATTCTAAACATTACAAATTTTTAAATGAATGGAAAAAATGTTTAAATATAGTACTTTTCTTAACTTTTGTAACATATTCATATATATATATATATATATATATATATACAATATTCATTAGAATCTCTTGAATTATGAATTAAAAACATCAATGACTTTAAAATAATTTCATTAAATGTTAAAAATGTTTGGTAAAATACTATAATATTAAGTGAAAGTGCAATTTGTGATCTTGAAGAGGAAAATAAAAAAGAAATTTTTTGTAATTCTGTTGCTGTTGAATTTTTAATACCTTTCAATGATTTATTAGAAAAAACACAAGACAGAGGTCATTCAAGCATATGGGATGATGATTAAATTTCTGCATTATCTAATGAATATGGGGTTAGTAGAGAAGTAATTTTAAGAAGATTATTGGGCATTGGAAAAACAAGTCTATGAATTCTATTTTTTTATCTTTAAATTAAAATTTCTTCAGAAGTACCGTTTAATGTTCTTAAATCAAACCAATTTTTCATTAACTCCCAATTGAACAATGCAATTCCGTCTGAACCACCATCAAGTGCTGATTGACAATTAACTCTTAATTCAGTTATATTTAATGGCTGTTCATTGGCATCGCTAACATAATCTTGGATACCAATACATACATTCGCTGGTTTTGATTTTTCGCTATAATATTTTGCTATTTCTTTAATCCAAATAGAATCTTTTTTGTAGTTGCCTGTATAGGCCATAGGAACAATAACATCAACATGATGAGATAATGCACCAACATCTTGACCATAAAATTTAGTTCCATCTCCTCTTTCAGGCATGACAGTAATTGACAAGGTTTTGTTTGTATATCTTAGCTTATCATCTACCATAGCCACGAACTTCGTAATTGCATTATGACCATTTACACCAGTACCCCACCAACTATAATCATATTTATATGCATCTCCAGGATATCTCACATAATCCAGCATTATCCCTTTAACTCCATTTATTGAGGTATAATTTTCTATTTCATTTATTTTTTTATTAAAATACAGATAATTAAAATCTTTTTTACTTGTATCAATAGGATTAATCCATGTACCATTATAAAAGCATTGTACCCAAAGATGAACAGAAATATTCTTAGATTCAGCATCCGATATCCATTTTTCCACAGTAGAAACACCGAATCTTTTAACTGCACTCTCATGAAGAAAAATATTTTTAACACCATTTTTTGCTAAAACATCTAAATCCACTCTCCCAATACCATAACCATTTACCCATATCCCATCTCTAATATGTTTTCTTTCTCTTAAATCTAAATTTAAAAAAGTAGTTATTAAAATAATAGCAAAAACAATTCCAATAACTATAGTTTGTTTTCTATTAAGCTTCATTAATTATTCCTTCTATTCTCATTTTTGTGATTATAATTTAGTTAATATTTTCGTTGAATATTTTATCTATTAATAGTTTCAAAATTAAAAGATTATTCTATCTGGATGTGTATAAACATTAAATTTTTCCCCTCTTAAAAATCCAACCATTGTAATATTAGCTTCTTTAGCTACTGTATAACCTGAAAGTGTTGGAGCAGCATTTGAACTTATTAATGGAATTCCAACTCTTGCAATTTTAATTAACATGTCAGCAGGCATTCTTCCGCTGTATAATATATATGAATTGCTGAAATCTATTTTTTCTCTTGCACCAGCCCCAATAACTTTATCAACAGCTACATGTCTACTGACATCTTCCCTAACAATTGAAATATCCAATTCATCATTTATAATCATAGCTACATGTGTTCCACCTGTTTTTTTCCAAATTATAGCATTATCTGTCAATAATTTCATATTTTTTATAAGTTTATATGGTTCTATTTCAAAATCAGATTCTACTTGGTTAATATAATCGATTTTAGTTCTCCAACCACCAAAACAATCTGAACCAACCATCAATTCTTTCCTAATATCAAAATCTTCTAAATTAATTTTAGCTTTGATTTGTTCACCGTCTATTTTTAGTTTTTCAATGTTATCAATCGTTTTAATTAATCCTTCTCCTAATATGTAGCCTATAGCAAAATCTTTCAATGAATTAGGGCTAATTGAAAATTTTCGACTTAAAGTTTCATTGATAGTTAAATTAATTGTCTCATCAGCAACTATTGTCTCTTCTTTACTACTGTATTCTCCATTATTATACTTAATGACATCAACAACTTCTTCCATTTTCATGAAATAACATTCTCCTTTTATATTCCTTTTAATTTAAATAATGTGGTTGTTATTAAATTAGATAATTGGTGTTTTATAGATAATAACTATTATAATTAATAAAAAAGTCATGAATATTGAAAATTTTCTACCAAATTTTTTAGAACTAAATGGATTTAATAGTTCAACTCCAGTAGGCGAAAAGGAATCCAAAATCAGATGGCTTAAAAATCCTAAAAAAATTGAGAATGCAACGAATTTAAGGTTTATCATGGTGACTGGAAACATTAAAATCCATAAAACAAAAAATCCTATGATTATATAAGATATTTTCTTATTCACAAATAAAATACAGAGTAAAACAGATATTAACTCCAAAATAGCTGAAGAGTCGATATTTAAATTTGATGGGATTTGATAAGATATTTCCATGCTAAAAAAGATCATAGCAAAAATTAAGGAAGTTAAAACTAATCCTCCGACTAATGAGTGAGTGAAGCCTCTATGTTTTGAGAAATAAAATATGATAACCATTAATAAAATAAGAACACCTATAAAATAACTGGATTTAAGAACATATAAAGTTATAAATATCGTTAATCCAATTATGGTCATTTTATAAAGTTCTGTTTTCTTAACATCATGGTCAAAATCAGATATATTTGCTCCAAGAATTGTTAAAAGACAATAAATAGGATTTAAAAAGTAAAATAATGACAAAATTAGTGCAAATAAACTGTGAACCTTATAAGATGACATTTTAACAATTTCCTTAACTATTAAATATATTATTATCTTGATTTTTTACTTGATACCGAGGGTGTAAAAAAGTGTGGAGTTATTTGGAAAAATTGACTTTTATTTATAAATAAACTTGAAAATTTTAGAAAAACTCCACAAAAATTTACATCCTCTTGATACCAAAATGTTTATATACTTAATATGATATATAATATTAATGTAGTCTCAGAAAAGACCACCACCCTTTTCGAGACTACAGCTGAAACTTTTGTTTTGGCTTGGGGGTTACCAACACCACCTGGTGGCTCCCTAAACACTTTCTATTTCTAAATAAAGCTATTTTAAGTTCTAATGGATTTAGTTTTTTAATATATGTTTTTAAGAGTTTAGGTCATGGTTAAGAAAGGGTCTAAAGAAGAAAGAGATTTAGTTCATATATTTTGGGATAAAGGTTTCGCTGCTATGAGAGCACCAGCTTCTGGTGGAGCAACTAAAAGACCGCTTCCTGATGTTTTAGCAGGAAATTCTAAAAAATATTTAGCTATTGAAGTTAAAACAACTACAAAAGACCTCATATATATAGATTCTTCTCAAATTAATGGATTGTATGAATTCTGCAAAATATTTGGTGCTGAACCTTATTTAGGTGTTAAATTTAAACAAACAAAGTGGTTATTTTTAAATATTGAGACAATAACCAAAACAAGAAGTAAAAATTACAAAGTTAATAAGAATTTAGCATTAGAAAAAGGTTTAGATATTGATGAAATCATTGGTAAAGACAGACAAGTCAAACTTAAACTATGACAAATTTCATGTAATTTAATAGGATAATTTTGTAATAACCTGGTTAAACTTAAACTATGACAAATTTCATGTAATTTAATAGGATAATTTTGTAATAACCTGGTTAAACTTAAACTATGATGGAGGGTGTAAATTTTTGTGGAGTTTTTCATTATAATGCTTCATTTCCCAAAGAGAGCTAAATATTCCAATAAACCCTCAATTACTGAAAATCTTCGATTTTCATAATTACAAAAATTTA
>JAISZW010000032.1 GCA_031284445.1 Candidatus Methanovirga basalitermitum
GAATAAACAGAAAATCAAAGATTTCCCTAAATTCACTTTGTGAATAAACAGAAAATCAAAGATTTTCCTAAATTCACTTTGCGAATAAAACGAAGTTTTCTTTATTTTAAAGCTTTAATAATTCTATTCATTGATATTTATAAGATTTTAACTACCATTATCAGAATGAAAGCCCTTAAAAATCTATCTAAATTTTGTCCAATATTCAGCTGGTTTATATGATCTTGTATTCAAGTATTAATAGTTAATAATGGACTTATTTTATTTTTGTGACTAATTATGATCTACTTTTAGATTTCAAGATGTATAAAATGATATATGATATGAAATAAGCATGGATAATGCTTGGAAGTTCACTTAATTTCTAACATCCTATATCTAACATCCTATATTTATAGTCTTTTTGGAAGAGTTTATCATTTTATAAAATGTTAATATCTAATATAATTTATTTAAATTTGATTTAAAAAATTTTATAACTAAGATTACTAATCAGTAGTTCGTAAAGTGTTTTTATGTTTTTGTTATTTTAGTAGTTTTTGATCTTATGTTTTTGGGTTTTTCTTTTTTTATCATAATTAATTTTTCATATCATAGGATTTATTCCATGTTACAGATATTTAGTTAGTTGTTTTTACTGATTTTCATGAATTCTCCATGGAGGTTTTAGTTTTATAGATTGTTATTTTTTGTTGCTTCTATATCAACATCATCAAGTCTATATCTAATAGTTCCCTCAAGGGGCATCACAAAGATTACTAACATTACTAACACTATTTCGAGAAGCAACAGCATTAAGAAGATGATAAACAATCGTTTTCTCACTATAGGCTGCATTAGGAGCCGATTGCAACCCCAACATATCACTAATAACATTAACCGAAAAACTTAATACATCATCATTCAATAGTATTCTATGTGGTGTTTTTTTTAGTTTCATGAATAAATAGTATACACCACACAATTAATACTTTACTTTACGAACTACTGAGTATGTAATGACTACTTATTTCCTCTGCCAAGAAAATAGTAACCTAAAAAAAAGGTATTATATCCCACCTATTGCTTATAATAACGATGCTTATAAATTGTTCACTTATCGTTAGCCATGTCATTTTCTCTAGCCCTTAATCACATGGATACTGTGTAATTAATTAGACATTTCCATCATGTGCCCTTAACCAATCACTCAGTTAAGAGTTTCTGGGGATAAAATCCCACACAACTGGGATTGAAATATTTTAATTAATTAAATTATTTTACTGATTAATTATGAATAGAGATCCTATCCTGTCGCACCATTATGTTTAAAAATGTTATCAACATATACATTATTGTGTGGTATTTTTTGCTTTCATAGACTATTAACGTCACACATTTTTTTATTAATAATTATTGCTTATAACAATTGCTATTTGATTGGATATAAGAATTGTTATCAACCAAATTTTTGACAGAGTCTAAATAATGTCATATTCAGAACAAAAAATGATTGAAATTCTTAGAATTATAAATGAACACAATAAAATTGTTGGTTCTAAAAAAATAGCTAAAGAGTTGCAATATAGGGGTTTTGATCTTGGGGAACGAGCTGTTAGATATCATCTCAAAGTATTAGATGAAAAAGGATTTACTGCACGTAGAGGCAATTTGGGGAGAATTATAACCAAATTAGGAAAGGAAGAGTTGGATAAAGGTTTAATTTATGATCAAGTAGACTTCATATTTTCAAAATCAGAAGAAATGATTTATTACTCTTTTTTTGATTTCAAGAAACATGATGGTAATGTTATAACATGTACGTCAAATTTCAATAACCAAGAAGGATTGATAGAAACTATAAAAGAAGGTTTCCAATCAGACTTAGCCATTAGTCCATATATTCATTGCCAAAAAGAAAAAGTTGGAAATGAAGAATTAGTTAAAATTAACACAATTTGTGCAACAACAGTAGATGGTATTCTTTTATCCAATAGTATTATTTCAAGACCGTTGTATAGTGGTCTTTTAGAAGTAGAAGATTACACACCAAAACAATTTACTCAATTAATATCTTTTAAAAATACATCTATAACTCCTTTAGAAGCTTTTTCAACTAATAAAATGACTTCAGTAGGAGATGTTTTAGAAACTGGAACAGGAACTATACCAGCAATTTTCAACACACTCCCAATTAACTCAAAAGAAAAAACATTAAGTATCTTAGAAAAACTAAAAAAGGTTGGTATAGATGGAATTTTAAACATTGGTGAGGATAGTGAAGATGCTCTGGGTATTCCAGTTACTGAAGGAATGTTTGGAATGACTATCATTGGAGGATTGACACCTCTTTGTTTAGCCTATGAAAAAGGTTATAATATTAATATAAATTTAGGAGAAGAAATTTTTAAATATAAAGATTTGAGTCCAATAAGCAGTTTTAAAAACCAGATATTAAAACGAAAGGAATCTAATATTGATAGTAAAGTGCAGTTCATACTTTCAAAAGCTTGGAACTTATTTGGAAAAGTAGATTTTGATATTGAAACTTATAATGGAAATCTTATAACTAACATATCAATCATAAAAAAAGAAGACCTTGATAGTTCGATTGAAGTAATGAGTGATGTCTATAAAACCCTATCAGAGTATATTAATCCATACTATAAAGTGGTTGATAATGTTGGAGATGATAATGAAGTTGGAATAGCTACGATTTGTAGTCTGTCTCTTGATGGAATTTTAGTTAACAATGGAATATTATCAACTCCTAAATATGGTGGTCTTTTAGAGATGAGATCTAATCCTCAATTTATAGAATTAATCGCTTATAATGGTTCTTCTCTTGATCCCCATGTAATATACATATTTAAAAACCTGACTACAGTCAGTAAAAATAAAAAGGAAAATAGGAAACTTCTATCCTCAGTAAAAGAAGTTCCTGTAGTTGCAAGAGAAGATGCTAATGATCTATTCTCAGTTATCAATGATGTTGGAATCCCAATTTATAAAGTAGGAAAACCACGAGAATTAGTTTATAATACAAAAATAGATGCATATAATTTCGCAGTCGTAACTGGGAGTGGACTAAATACCATTGCAGCTATTAAAGAAGAGGGGGTTGATGTTAAAATTAAAGCAGTTGAGAGTTTAGAAAAACTTTCAAACATGGAAAAATTAATTTAGTGTGTTATTGGAGAAGCTCTGGATTAAAAAAGATTCAAATTGGATTAAAATAATTGCACAAGAGCTTCTATAAGATTGTTCTATAAAATTATATAAATTTTATAATCAAAACTATTATCATAGTAGAACATTTAAAAATTATAGTGGAATAAAAAATGTTCTTAACTGAAAAATTATAAATTTTCTAAATTAAAACGAGTTTTAATTAACGATTTAATTTGAATGTCTTGTTTTAAAGGATTTCAAATTATATTTTATTAATTAAAGAAAATTATAAATTTTCTAAATTAAAACGAGTTTTAATTATTAAAATAACAATTTAAAATAGATTTATTTCTATAATTATTAATTATAATTTTTTTAATTAAGAATTTAATAAACATAATGGAATTTAAAAAATTGTATTACTTAAAAAAATTATCTCATTCACTATATATTGATTTATTTTGAAGTTTTATTTATCAAATTAGTTTATTTAACAAGTTGAAATTATATATATGTCAGCAAAGATAGGTGTTTTAAATGATGGGAGGAGAAGCTATAATAAAAGCTCTTAAAGAAGAGGGGACAGATGTTATATTTGGATATCCAGGAGGACAAATTCTTCCATTTTATGATATGATTTATGAATCTGATTTAAGACATATTCTTGTAAGACATGAACAGTCAGCCACTCATGCGGCTGATGGTTATGCACGAGCATCAGGAAAAGTTGGAGTCTGTGTAACTACATCAGGTCCTGGAGCCACCAACATGATTACAGGAATAGCTACTGCTAACATTGATTCGTCACCAGTAGTTGCAATATCTGGTCAGGTTACAACTGAATTAATTGGAAATGATGCATTTCAAGAAGTGGACATGATAGGAATAACCATGCCAATTACAAAGCATAATTATCAGCCAAATACTCCTGAAGAAATTCCATCTATTATAAAAAAGAGTTTTGAGATTGCGTCTACTGGAAGACCAGGACCTATAGTTATAGATGTTCCTAAAAATGTCCAAGAAGGAGAACTTAAATATTATAAAAAAGATCTATTTCAAACTCCAGGATATAATCCTAACTTAAAAGGAAATATTAAGCAAATAAGAAAGGCAGTTGAATTAATAAAATCTTCTAAAAAGCCTGTTATACTTGCTGGTGGTGGAGTTATAATAGCTGATGCTTCAAATGAATTAAAAAAGTTTTCAGATTTAATCAATGCTCCTGTAACTACAACTATGATGGGCAAGGGGTCATATCCAGAGGAGGAGGATAAAACACTTGGAATGATTGGGATGCATGGAAGAAAAGCTGCAAACTTATCTATAGAAGAGTGTGACTGTTTAATAGCAATTGGTTCTAGGTTTGCAGATAGAACATCATGTAGCTTAGATAATTTTAATCATGCTAAGATTGTACATATTGATGTTGACCCTGCAGAAATAGGGAAAAATATTGATATAGATATTCCAATAGTTGGTGATGGAAAACATGTTTTAAAATCCTTAATATCTTTGATAGAAGAAGAAAAACTTAATTTTTCAGATACTTGGATTAAAAGAGCAATAAGAATGAAAACAGATTATTATCCTAAAATGAGCTATGATGATTATCCATTAAAACCTCAACAAGTTATAAAAGAGATATCAGAAGTTTTAAACGACGATACAATTATAACTACAGATGTTGGTCAGAACCAAATGTGGATGGCTCATTACTTTAATACAAATAAGCCAAGGAAATTTATAAGTTCTGGTGGACTTGGAACAATGGGATTTGGTTTCCCAGCAGCTATTGGGGCGAAAGTAGCTTCACCTGGATCTGATGTTCTTACCGTTACTGGGGATGGTGGCTTTTTAATGGTTTGTCAAGATTTAGCAACGATTAAAGAATATGACCTTCCAATAATTATTTGTCTTTTTGAAAATAGGACATTAGGAATGGTTTATCAATGGCAAGAACTTTTTTATGCTAAGCGTTTTTCACATTCTAAATTAGGAGAGTTCCCTGATTTTATTAAGTTAGCTGAAAGTTTTGGAATCAATGGAGAACATGTTGAAAAAGTTGGAGAAACTAAAAATGCTCTTAAAACAGCTATCAAGTCTGGAGAACCTATTTTATTAAGCATAGTAATTGATAAATCAGAAGCTTTACCTATGGTTCCTCCTGGTTGTAGATTAAGTGAATTTCATGGGGATTATAAAACTGAGGACATATGATTCAAACTTTTAAAAAAAAGTTTGATCATAAGGTTAGATAGTATAAAACTGAAAAACTGTGATTATCATAAGATTGGATGGATATGTTAGAATATTGATAAAAGTATAAGTAACATATTAATAACTTAAATTTTAGGGAAGTGATACTATGGAAAGCCATATTATTAGTACTTTAGTAGAAGATCGTCCTGGTGTACTTCAAAAAGTCACAGGTTTATTTACAAGAAGAGGGTTCAATATAGATAGTATAACAGTTGGAGAATCAGAAACAGAACAGTTAGCAAGAATGGTATTTGTCGTTAATGGAGATATAAAAATTCTTGAACAGGTTACAAAACAATTAAATAAATTAGTAGATGTTATAAAGGTTAGAAGTCTAAGTCCTGAAATAACAATTAGACGAGAACTTTGTTTAGTAAAGGTTAAAGTAGAAAATGAACAGAAAAGGGGAGAAATAATTCAACTTACAGATATTTTTAAGGGAAATATTCTTGATGTTGGTGAAAATAGCTTAACAGTTGAGATAACAGGTAATCCATCCAAAATAAATAGTTTTATATCTTTATTAAAAGGTTTTGGTATTAGAAAGATTGCAAAAACTGGGTCAACAGCTCTTGAAAGAGATATTAAATCGTAGCTTTTGCTGATTAATTAGACTACTTTTATTAATAGATCAAATGATGGGAAATTAAAATGGAAAAAAGAAAAATCATTCTTTTTGATGTTGATTATGTAACATACAATGAAAAGCCAGTTGTTCGTCTTTTTGGGAAGGAAAAAGAAGGAGTCAACAAAAAAACAATCATGGCTTTGGATTTTGACTTCCAACCTTACATTTACGTTGTTGCAAATGATGTGGAAGTAGCTAAAAAGGAAATTAGTGAATTAAATCCCGTATCCATTGAAATTGTTACTAAAAAGGATTTTCAAGTGGAATCTCAGTTTTTGAAGGTCATCTTCAATCATCCTCAGGATGTTCCCAAGTTTAGGGATGAAATTAGAAAATTTGAATCTGTGGGTGATATTAGAGAATATGATATTCCATTTTACCGCAGATATTTAATTAACAACAACATATTTCCTATGTCTATGATAGAATTAAATGGTGAGGTTATCTCTTCATTTTTAGGTATAGAAAATAGTAATGATTTAGAGATATTTAAATTAAGTTCTTATCCTCAACCATTAAAAACAAGCAACATGGATTTTAAAATTTTGAGTTTTGACTTAGAAGTTCGAAATCCAGATGGAATGCCAAATTCTAAGAAAGATGAGATTATAATATTAGGAATATCAACAAATACAGGTATTAATAAAGTAATATCGACTAAAACTGAAGGTTTAGATTTTGTTGAAAAGGTGGATTCTGAAAAAGAAATAATTGAATCTTTTATTAAGACTGTTAAAGAAAATGATATAGATATAATTGTAGGCTACAATTCAGATAACTTTGATTTCCCATATCTTAGAGATAGAGCTAAAATTCATGATATTGATCTTGATTTAAGTTGGGAGGGTTCAAATCTTAATTTTTTGAATAGAGGTCATTCTAAAGCCGCTACCTTTAAAGGACTTATTCACATTGATTTATATTTAGTAATGAGAAGATATATTAGTTTAGATCGTTATACCTTGGAGAGAGTCTACTTTGAACTGTTTGATGAAGAAAAAATCGATATTCCTGGGTATAAAATATGGGAATTCTGGGATAATGAAGGTCAAGAACTTAAAAACTTACTTCATTATGCTCTTGATGATGTTATATCAACTTTAAAAATAGCTGAAATGACTTTACCTTTAAGTTTAGAACTAACACGAATTGTAGGTCAACCATTTTTTGATATAACACGTATGGCAACAGGTCAACAAGCTGAATGGTACTTAGTACGTAAAGCTTATGAGTATGATGAAATAATACCAAATAAACCAAGTGGTGAACAAGTTTCTTCAAGAGAAAAAAATGAGAAAAATATTGGGGGATATGTTAAAGAACCAAAAAAAGGTCTACATGAAAATCTTGTTCAATTTGACTTTAGAAGTTTGTATCCAAGTATCATTATTTCAAAAAATATTTCTCCAGATGTCCTATTAAAAAAACTTTCAAATGGAGAATATGTTAAAAATATTGTCTCAGAGCAAATTAGAGATAGGGATCCGAATCTTGATAATTTTAACATTGTCCCATCCTATAATCATAAATTTGGGAAAAAGCCTCTTGGATTTATTCCTTCAGTTATAGGAAATATTTTAAGTGAAAGGATTAGAATTAAAAAACAAGTGAAAAATTCTGAGGATGAAACTGAAGAAAAGGTTTTAAATGTTCAACAACAAGCATTGAAAAGGCTTGCAAATACTATGTATGGGATTTATGGGTTTTCAAGATTCAGATGGTACTCTTTTGAATGTGCAGAGTCTATTACAGCTTGGGGAAGAGATTATATTCAAGAAACTATTAAAAAAGCTGAAGAATATGGGTTTAAGACTATTTATGCTGATACAGATGGTTTTTATGCAAAATATATTGATACCTAAAACATCGAATCAAAGAGAGCAACACTATAGTAAGACTAAGAAAGCGGGAACTGAAAGTATAAATGGGAAGCCTTTTATTTGGTTTAAAATAAAGTTGTGTGATAGAGTGTCAAAGCAAGATTTAAAATCTCACCAAGAACCCAAAACCAATTTTCCTCCTCTTATATTATACATTATTCGAGTCATCACATCATGACTTCATCTTCGAGGTCTGAAACCTATCTAATTGGTTCAAAATTGACCTCAACTTGTGGTTCTAATACCATTCGAATAATTTCTTGATAAATTCTATCCACAATCATAGTGTATAACCTAAAAGAACGGAGTTTATCATTTTTTTTCTTGTATATAGTTACGATATGCAGGTTTAGGATTATGTAACTTAAATATTCGTATTTTTTTCATGGTATCCAAAAGTTCAACTCTCTTGCTATCGTTGAGAACTCTGAATCCATCAATACCAGAAGTTCGCTTATCTTTATTTTTTTCTGGGTAATTTTTCTAATAGCTAAACACAAGACTGCTTTACTGTTGATTAACATTCGTTGCAAATTTCTAACTTTACGAGGTTCATTCACGCTTTCAGCATGATATATCTGTTTTTGTAAATTGTTTACATACTTTTCAATCCTATAACCAATTAGTATCAGACCAAACAGTAGTGTACGGGAGGTTGAAGACTCTGTAATAATAGAATTATTCCTAACTATTGGTTGGTTGACCACCACTACTAGTTGAAGACTCTGTAATAATAGAATTATTCAGAGTGTTCATTTTCTGACTCATCATCATTTTAATAACTCACTTTTCGTTTTTATATTCATGTTATACACCAATTGAATTCAGCGATATTTATATTCCACTCACAAGAAATGGTATCCGTTCACATTTACTGTATTCTTCGATTTATTGCTACTTTTAGGTTAATAACGGCATTCGCTTACTTCAATATCCTCTACCTCCAGAAAAGTATTAGTTATCATTTACAATCAAACCTACCTGAAACATGGGGGAAGCAACTCTGCTTCTTAAGGACTTCAAGACTTATCAGGTTAATCTATTCTCAGTATACGAATTGATTTTAGGATCAATCATTACACCGACAAATATATGGGTTGTGAACTAATAAGTATAACACCACTACCTATTTCCTCTGCCAAGACAATAGTAAACCTAAAAAAATGGTGATGTATCCCACCTATTGCTTATTCTAACGATACTTATAAAATTGTTCACTTATCATTAGCCATGTCATTTCTTTCTCTAGCCCTTATATATGGATACTTATAGTTAATTAGACATTTCCATCGTGACTCTCTTAACCAATCACTCAGTTAAGAGTTTCTGGCAAAAATCCCACACAACTGAGATTAAAATATTTCACTAATTAAATGAAGAATAGAGACCCTATCCTGTCGCACGGAACAATTAATAGATAGTGCTAAATATTAATAAGAAAGTAATAAAAAAATAAAAAATATCAATTTATTAACCTTTCAAGAATAGAATAGCGAGTTATTGCTCTTTCAATAGGATTTTTAGATATATTATTATGAGTTGGTATCAGAACAATTTTATTTTGGATTTTTGGAGTTAAATAAGAGATTTTTATTTCAAAATAGTCTGGAAATATCAAATAATCTACATCTAAATCATCACTTTCCTCAATAGCTATTAAATCCTCTAAAATAATCTCTTTATGCTTTTTAATATCTAAATCAAAGATATTTAAATTAAGTATTTCAAAACCCATATCCTCAACAATCTCTTTTAGGAAAATTGTATAAACCATGACCTTAATATTTGAATTCAATTCTTTTAATTCTTTTTTTTGATTTTTATCAATCCAATTATACATATTGTTGTCTATAAAAATTTTATTTACCTCATCATCTAAATTTGGCTTATTTATAGATGTATTGTACTTATAAACTTCAAAAATACTATTTTTTATTTGATTAAATGTGTTTAATTTAATAACTAAAGAATTCATTTTAGTTTTTTTCTCAGACATTAAAATAGCCAAATCTCCTTCTTCTTCATCAATATTTTTACTCACTTTAAAATCCTTTATTCCTGCAATTTCAACTATTTTTTCACACATTGGCGTTGTTACAACTTTCATGAATTAACCTCCTTCTTTAATCACCTATAAAAATTCAAATTGTCAATTTATAATGAATATATGATTTCTTTTGCAAAAATGATATTTTTTTAGTTATGGTATTGACACTTTTAGAGCATGTTCTGCAAACATATTTATAAAAAAATACCCGTTTTTTGGTTTGTATAAAGTACCATTACCGTTTCCAATTTTACCATAATCTTTACAATCCTTATTTGGACAAGCAACATTCACAAAATTGGTTTAGGATCACATTTACCCATAAATAAACACCTCAATTTTTTTTTTATGCATATAATTATGGGCATGACTACTAGATAAAACTTAAGAATATAAAAGTACACTACCAAAATCTGGGATTGATCCAAATTTATTGCTTTGGGTGTTTTATTTATTGGACTCAATTCATCTATTTTTAGACAAAAACTGAAAATTTATGCATGAATAAAAAAATTTATTCACCATCTAAAAGAAAGGTTGAAATTGAAATAAAGATGAGTAATGAATGAATAGCAACAATTTAAAATAAGAAATAGTTTAAATAGCAGGGCCTAGATTTGAACTAGGGCTCTCGGGGTTATGAGCCCCGCGGGATCACCAGACTACCCCACCCTGCTAAAATGACCAATATATAATCATATTTAAAAATTGATTAAATCTTATATGATTGATTCATTAATTTATTTTAATTAATATATCCTCATATTGATTTGATAAAAAACTGCATGATATTAATTACTTTGACATACTATATAAATATAGATATTAAATTTTTTTTTGCTATTAAATTTTTTATGAAAATGGGGCCGGAGCCGAGATTCGAACCCGAGTCACAGGATCCACAGTCCTGTAGGATGACCAAACTACCCTACCCCGGCACTTATAAAAAAATAAATTCTTAGCTTCAATCTAACAGAATTTTAATGCGGGAGCAGGGATTCGAACCCTGGTAGACCTACATCAACAGGTCCTAAGCCTGTCCCCTTTGACCAGCTCGGGCACCCCCGCTTCGATTAAAGGAGAACTTCATTAAAAATCTTATTAATTTTTCAATGAGATGAATGCTCTGGCCGGGATTCGAACCCGAGTCTTCGGCTCGAAAGGCCGAAATGATTGGCCGGACTACACCACCAGAGCATAACTTGAACTACCATATAAATAATAATATTATCAATAGGTTTAAGATGATAAGAATTAAGCAGGTAAATTTACATCCCATCACAGAAGTTTAGAATAAAATTGTGTAAATATTGAATTTTAACTCATGGGCCCAATGGGATTCGAACCCATGACCGCCCGGTTATGAGCCGGGCGCTCTACCTGGCTAAGCTATGGGCCCTTTAATGAACGCCGTCGACAGGGCTCGAACCTGTGACCAATCGGTTAACAGCCGAACGCTCTACCTACTGAGCTACGACGGCATGATCATTTAAAAATTAGTAACTAAACTTTTGTTATCAACATTATAATGTTGATACAAACTTTAAAAAAAGCTCCAATAAAGTTTATTATCAACATTATACTATTTATGCTCATAATATATAAACTTATTTATAAAATAAATAATAGTTATAATAAAATGTAAATCTACAACATTCTAATTTATTGATATCATGGCATATAAATGTTTTGCAAAATTTAATTTTAAATATGAAAACTAAAACTACATCATAAACTTAAAAAAGCTGAAATTGCAGATGTTGTAAGGAATGATAATGGAATAGCTAAGATTAATGTATTCTTATTTTTAGTAGCTATTAATATATAGCTTAATGAAGTTAACAAGGTGAAAACATAACCAAATGCTGGTAATATTCTATTAAAAACAGCTGTTAAAATTATGAATATTAAAGAAGAAGCTATTATAACATCCCACTCTATAAAGCATTCTACAGTTTCAATTTTCCCATCATCTAAGTTGTTGTTCTCATGTGACATAATACTTTTGTTTCTGTAGAACTCATCACTATAATTATTATCATCGTAGTCTATATTATATTTCTTTTCTTGATTTTGGTGATTGATATATCTCCATTTAATAGAGTCCTTTCTAATGTTTTCATGAGAATCTTGGTTTGGACTTAAATTTTTCTCAAGCATTGAATTTGATTGATCATTAGGCAATAAACTCAATGGTTTACCACATTTAGAACATTTTAAACCACTAGTTCTATTTTCATGACCACAATATTTACAAAACACCATCATAAACCAGACTAATTATTATTTTTCAACTTAATATTTCTTTTGCATATATTTGTTTTGTTATAGTTAAGTATTGGTTAATAGTACATCATAATATTTATAACTTTTCTATTAAATATATATAATTTATCTAAATATTCTAATGAATATTTTAATGTGTTCAAATATTTAAAAAAATAAAAAATGATAAAATGGATTATATCAATAAAATAAAAAATAATGAAGTTTTAGATTTAGTAACTAAGGCTAATAAGATTACTAAAAATAATCATTCTAATCTTGTAACATTAGAAAGGGCAGTTATAATTTCTTGGTGGTGTGAAAAAGGAGATTGTAGCTTCTGTTATATGGGTGCTGAGAAGAAAAGGATTAATAATCCTGAAAAAGCTAAACGAAGGATAAATGGAATCTTAGCAGAAGTAGAAATATGTGTTCGTTTAGGATGGAATGTAGAGTTTCTATCTGCTGGATACAGCAGTTTCTCGACTGAAGAAATTAAAAATATCTCTGAGAAAATATATGAAATAACTAAAAAAGGGACTTGGTTAAATATTGGTACAA
>JAISZW010000082.1 GCA_031284445.1 Candidatus Methanovirga basalitermitum
TATGATTATATTGGTTATTTTCGATTAAAACCGTTTGTTTTATTATCATCATATTAATAGGCTTTATTAGAATACTTTTTATTTGGTTTATAAATGGTTCCTCCATAAGAGCCATAATCTTTGTATAAGTCTAATGAGGTTTGAAATTCCATTATTTTTAGATTTTAACGAGTAAATATCAACCATATACATAACTAATTATTCATATTTCCTATTATTTAAATGTTTTGTTTTATTTTTAATTCATAGAATACATTAAGATATCATGTTAGATGTTGTGTCTATTTTAGAGTTAAAATTTCTTATTTTTCTAGAATTCAGGAAAAATCATTAAAACTCACAATTTTAAATGTAAACGAGATCTTCAACAATCAATCCCACATTGATTTTTGACACAGCCGAATATCCACTTTTGTAACCTATCTACATACCTTTCAATCTTATACCAATTAATATCAGACCAATTAGTAGTGTATAGGGTTGATGACTCCAGAATAAGTTTATTTGAACTGTTCATCTTCTAACCCAGCATCCTTTTGATAATTTTTACTTTTCGTTTTATATTCCTGTTATACACCAATTGAAATATCAGCAATATTTCTATTCCACCCACAAAAAGGAGCGATATCCGTTCACAGTTATTATATTCGTCTAACTTTGCTACCACGATTATTTAACGGCATCCACTTACTTCAATAATCCTCTATCTCAAAATATTAGTTATCATTTTACAATCAAACCTACCTAAAAAAAACAATTTTATTTTATTTTATTTTAAGGACTTCAAGACTTACCATATCTATTCTCTTCTCAGTATACGGATGATTTTAGACTCAATCATTACACCGACAAATTATATAGGTTGTGAACTAATAAGTATACAAATAACTACTTATTTCCTCTGCCAAGACAATAGTAACCAATGAAGGGATTATATCACACCTATTGCTTATAATAACGATGCTTATAAATTGTTCACTTATCGTTACATGTCATTTTCTCTAGCCCTTAATCACATGGATACTATGTGATTAATTAAACATTTCCATCATGTGACCTTAACCAATCACTCAGTTAAAAGATTCTGGCAAGAATCCCACCCAACTGGGATTGAAACATTTAATTATCTAATTAAATTATTTCACTAATTAGTTGAAGAATATAGACCCTATCCTGTCGCACAGTAATAATTATATAATACTAAAATTCATTGAAGTATTACTAAAAAGATAAAGAGGAAAAAACTTTACATTGCCCCTTATCCTTTATTTTTTTCATCCAAAGCTTTAAGCATAGTGATTATGGTGGATACAAATTTAAATAATGAGGAGTATTGTATTAAAACTATTCGCTGGTAATGAGATGACTTTACCATAATACAAATTTAAATAATGAGGAGTATTGTATTGAAGATGGTTATTATATTTTGGCTATATGTGCTTAATTTGGATTATAATATCCTACTATTCGATATTAAAAAGATCATGTCGAAGTTTAATAATTCTATTATTAACATGAACATTTCAATGATTCAAATCAACATTAAGCATGTTACCATGTTCTCAGTTCAGCTCAACTGGATATTGAAATAGCAAAGAAAATTAATATATTATGAGTTGTTAATATTATCAATTAATGAAAACTATTGTTAACACCATAATTCTTAAAGGACATGATCTGACTCCAATTAAATCAAATATATCAATTGGTGATGGAAAAATCATTGAAATTTCCGATGAAGTTTTTGAAGGAGAAATAATAGATGGAACAGGGACAATGATTTGTCCAAGTTTCTTAAATGGTCATACTCATATTGGAGACTCTATAATTAAAGATTGTGGTGATGGAAAATCCATCGAAGAATTGGTAAAACCACCTAATGGACTAAAACATCTTTTACTTTCTGAATGTAGTGATGATAAAATCATATCTTCTATGAAAAACTCGATGTGGGATATGATCAAAACAGGAACTACACATTTCATAGATTATCGGGAAGGAAGTTTAAAAGGAATAAAGTTATTGAAAAAAGCAGCGATTGATATTCCTATTACTCCAATAGTGCTTGGAAGAGATCCTATTTTCCATGATAGTCAAGCCACAGAAGATGATATTAGAAAAACTACTCTAAAGCTATTAAAATATTGTGATGGAATAGGTTTAAGTGGTTTTAGTGAAATTTCCAAAGAAGTGTGTGAAATTGTAACAGAAGAGTGTATTAATAGAAATAAAATCTCATCCATTCATGTGGGAGAATACTTAAAACTTCAAAAAAAATCATTGAAAGAAACTGGAAAAACCGAGATTGAAAGATCCATTGATTTGAATTTTAAACTTTTAATTCATAGCACATATCCAACAAATAATGATTTAAACTTAATTAGTGAGAATAATAAATTTGTTACCTTATGTCCACGTTCTAATGGAGCATTAAATTTAGGAATTCCTCCACTTACAAAGTTCATTAGGGAAAAAATTAATATGCTAATTGGAACCGATAATATAATGTTAAATTCACCTAATTTAATGAGAGAAATGGATTACACTTTAAAAACAATGCGAGCGTACTATAAAAGATATATAGATCCTAAAAAAATCTTAAAAATGGCAACTGTAAATGGATGTGGGAATTCAAGCAATAATTTAGATAAATATAATTTAAATTTCTATTCTACAATCAATAAAGCAGTTATTGAAGAAGGTAATGATGTTCAATTGTTTATAACAAAATTAACATCTAAGAACCCATATTTAAATGTAATAAACAGAGTCGAAACAGATGATGTTATTGGCATAGCAAATAAGGA
The DNA here is from genome assembly GCA_031284445.1 of Candidatus Methanovirga basalitermitum. Taxonomy (GTDB): domain Archaea; phylum Methanobacteriota; class Methanobacteria; order Methanobacteriales; family Methanobacteriaceae; genus Methanovirga; species Methanovirga basalitermitum. The sequence goes on from JAISZW010000082.1 coordinate 2,808, forward strand.
TAAATTTTTATATTTGAATAATGAAAAATAAGAATAAGATATAAATCATTAGTATAAATATTAAAAAGATTTAAATAGCTATTAATTATTAAAAAATTAAACGAGGAATGTTATGTATAAAAAAATATTAGTACCAACTGATGGTTCAAAGTTTTCAGAAAAATCGGAAGAACATGCATTATTTCTTGCAGAAGCTGTTGGAGCTGAAGTTATAGGTTTGAGTGTAGTTGACATAAAATTTTTCAATGATCTTCCTGCAGAAGATACAATATATGAAATTAACCAAATACTTAAAGAAGAATCTAAAAAAAATTTAGATAGATTCAAAGATATTAAAAGAGAAAAAAGTAGTAATATTAAAATAAGGACAATTATGATTGAAGGTTTTCCAGCAGATACCATTTTAGAAGTTGCTAAAAAGGAAGATGTTGACTTGATTGTTATTGGGAGTTCTGGAAGAACAGGATTGCAAAAGTTTTTGATGGGAAGTGTAGCTGATAAGGTAGTTAAAACAGCTAAATGTAATGTATTAGTTGTCCATTAACTCTTAATTATGGTGTGAAAATGTTAGTAAAAGATATCATCTCAGATAAAATAGTATATATCTCAGTTCCAGGAAATCGCGAAAAGGCATTTGAAATAATAAATACAAAAAAGGTTTCAAGTTTACCTGTCGTGAAAGAGGGTACTAAAAAATTAGTAGGAATCATTACTCGATCTAATTTAATTGAAAACCCTGATGAAGATCAGATAGCCATGTTAATGACAAGAAATCCAGTCACGGCAACTTTGAATGAAGATGTTATAGATGTCGCCAATAAAATGTTGGAAATTAATGTAAGAAGAATTCCAATTGTAGATGATGAGGAGTTAGTTGGAATTATAACCTCTTCTGACTTAGTTTCATTGGCAATTAGTGAAATGGATATAAAAGAACTTGTTGAGAATTATATGCTCAACAGCATTCCTACTGCTTGGGAAAAAACTCCATTAACAGTAGCATTTGAAATCATGAAAATTGGTAAAATAAAGTGTGTTGTCGGTCTAAATAATGAAGGTAAACTTAGTGGTATAGTTACAGAATCTGATTTTATTAAAGAAAGTGAAGTTGTAGCTAAAACAAGTGTTCAAAGTTCCACAGTTGGAACAGAAGGAGATAAATGGTCTTGGGACAGTAAATCCGTACTTTATATAGAAAAACACAGTCTTAAATTTTCTGATAAAACTATTGAAGATGTCTCTGCCCAAGATATTGTCACCATCAACACTAAAACAAGGGTGTCTGATTGTGCTAAAAAGATGAAAGAGTATAAAATCGACCAAATTCCTGTTATTGATGTTGAAGGAGAATTAACTGGGTTAATAAGAGCTAATGATTTAATTAGAACAATAGTAAATATTCGTTAATATTATTTGTTTTTTATAATGTTCGCTTCTTCTTTTAATTTTCTTCGGTATTTTCCATACCTATCTTCAATAGAGTATTTAGGAGGATAGACAACATTTAAGTCCCCACTACAATTTGGACATTTATCATTCATAGTATAGGCACCACAAGGTTTACATTTCCTCATTCTCATTTTCATATTTTTTAACTCGTATCAAATTAAATTAATATATGTCACGTAAAAATTCCCCTGTTCCCTTGGATTCTTCAATGATTTTAATAGCTTTTTGAGTGGATTCTTTTAAGTTTTTTTCAGCTTCTCTGTAATCAGGAGATTTAACAGTAACCCTATATCTTGGAGCACCAACATATTGTACCTGAATATTATCATCCTCAATAGATTTAAGAGCTTCTTTAAGAACTTCAACACCATTAGACACATAAGTTTGTAAATCAATATATCCTGTTATCTGGACTTCGGGAGGGACTATATTTTTAGCAGCTATATTTGTAATAGCTTTTGCCCAATCCTCACTAATTCCTTCACCTATAAGAATCGATTCCCCTTCTTCTGCAGAACTCTCAAATGCACCATATACATCTCCGAAAATATCCATAAGTTCATATCCCACTTCTTCATAAGCAGTATTCAAATCTTTATCTAAACTTTTAGCAACTAACTCTAAAAATTTCTCTGCTTTCTGTTCTATTTTCCAAGACTGAATTTTTTTTGTTCTTTGATCTTCTCTTATTCTTTTTAGAGAACCATCGACATGCCCTTTTTTTGGATTTACTCGTAACACACGAGCCACGATTTTTTGGTTTTCACGAACATGATCTCTGATGTTTTTGACCCAGCCCGCTGAGACTTCGGATATGTGAATAAATGCTTCTTTATCTGGGTATTCTTCGAGTTTTGCAAATGCACCATAGTTAAGAACTTTGTATACTGTAGCTACTATAAGTTCACCCTCTCTTGGCCACTCATGACTTTTTCTTACCATACTTAACTTCCCATAAAATTATCAAAATAAACAATGATTATTCATACTCCAAAAAATTCATCTATGGTGGAGAACTTGAATCTTAGTCATAGAATTCTTTTTGGTTTCATGTTAAAAATTACAAAAGTAGTTGTTTAATTAGAGTATTTATCTTATTACCTCAGTAATTTTAGCCATGATTTTAGATTTTCCACCTAAGGATTTAACAATTGTCTTACCACAAATAATACATTTAACATTAGATGCAGCCTTGTTGAAAACAATCTGTTCGTTATCGCAATCTAAACATAGAACTCGTAAAAACTGCCCTTTTCTTTCTATTGCCATTAAATCACCTATTTAGTTATAAATTCTATTTTTCCTGTTCTAAATGATGAGCCAATATGTGACTTACCACATTCTTTGCACTTTAGTCTTAAATCTAATTTTTTGACAGGCTTGTTCCCTGAAGGTAATGGTCTTGGATAACCCCTATAACCAGCAGTAACTCTTCTAAATTGTCTTTGACCCCATTTCAACTCACTCGCTTTTCTTTTTTTTGCAATCAATACTTCATGAACGGTATGTTTCTTACATTTTGGACAATATGTCCTTCTTTCTTTTGGAATCTTCATTATATCACCAACATTTAACAAAACTCTCATATAATTATCATCATCAATGAAAACAAGCTTATTTAAAGAGATAATAGATGATTCAAATAAATAAGATATTTATAGATAGAAATATAGAATAATAAACAGTTATATGCTCAAATTAATTTATAGAATAAGTTTTCGATAAATAGTACATTAGAGTATATTATAATAACATATAATATCTTGATTATATTTAAATGTTTCGATAGTGTAACCAATGCTGTCAACTTAAGAAATTTTTCCTTTAATTATTATTTATTTCATTTGTTTTATTTTAAAAATTCTTCCTACTATTATATGGATACTTTTTCTTTGCTGTTGTTCTTTTTATCTCTGTAGATGGCTTCTCTTTGGCTTTTATCAAATATTTTTTCGCCATATCATACAATGATTCCCACAATTTATTGGTCGTGTTTCATTGGGTTAAAACTTATTTTTTTAGTGTTTAGAATCATTGATGAATGTTTGGAATTATAAACAATTCATTTGGTTAAAACTTATTTTTTTAGTTGAATATTTTTATATTTTTTTTAAAATTTAATTATTTTTTTTTAATATATTTTAATATTATATTTTTTAAATTTTTACTTTTTAGGAAATGAATTTTGCTGTTTTTTGACATCCTATTTCTATTAATTTACTTGATAGTGTTTGCAGATCGTCAACTGTTTGATTTATTCTTTTCCCCAGTTCTAATTTCTTGGCACTATATTTAATTGTGCTGTTTTTTAGATGTAATAATATGGATGTTAGTTCTTTTATGATTTTTTTTCTCTTCATACCGATTCGCACAAATCACTAACAGAAAATCCATCTTCTTCAATACAAACATTTATTTGAAATGAGGCGGAAATATTTATCATGTGGATCACATCCAATTTTTTCTGAACTAAATATATATATATATATATATGCATCCACACATATTAATATTTTAACCTACTTTGAAACACAACCAAATTTATAATTTTCTTCAATTAAGAACATTTTTTATTCCACTATATTTACAAAAAGTCATTTATTTGATTAGATACATATTTATACTGTTGAGTTTCTTAAAACAGGTGAAAGAGCAATGCTGTTCGATTAAAAAAATTATTTTTTTAAACTTGGATTGAAATTAAAAATAGAGCTTGGATAAATAAGACTCAAAATAGAAATTTTAAACAAAAATACCTAATCGAACAGTATTGGGTGAAAGAAGAAGACCTAAAACACATTTCAATTATCCAATTAAAGAATTAAAATATGTTCAAGTAATAAAAGAAAGAGTATGTCAAAATTAGCCAATATTTCAAAAAAGATAATTATATGGAAATCCAGATGGCATTAACAGTTCTCAAATCTCCATCATAACGAGCGAGAAAACTTAAACTTAAAAGACTGGGCAACAATTCTAAAATTAGTGAAAAACCATCATTTTATTCATATTTATGCATTGCTAGATGTACATGTTGGATAACTTTTATACCTCTTTAAAGACAGAAAAAATAATTGTTGCCACTTTCTTAAGACAAGAAAAACAATATCTTTCTCTAAAGAAGACGAATGGTTACAATATCATCTAACTTTGCAGATGGTGACATGATCTCAGTAGACCTCATCCTTCTTAAAAAAACCAAATAAATAATAAATAATAAATATTCGAGAAACAACAGAAGAAATTGCTGATAAAAAAGGAAATTATACAAGTTTAAAACTGAATAAAACTGAATTAAGAAAATTCAATAAAAAATATTTCCTTAAGTTGATGATATTGATACTAAGATGATTTTGTTTTTAAATATTCCCTTTTCAAGCGTTCCATTTCTTTTGCAATGAAGTTTTTTTTGATCTCATTTTTTTCTTTCCTGATAAAAATATTGAATCTTTCTTTATACCATAATTTTTCCCACTTGATTCGTTCTTCAGATGGATCATTAATTATAGATTCAATTTCTTCAATTTCATAGTAATCACAACCCACAACATCTTGACACATTATAAAATTAGCTAATCCAATTTGTTTTTTAGTCGTTTTTCCACCACACTTGGGACAACTTACATCAAAGTTATATAAATCCTCTTCCATACTAACACACTACTTGTTTAGTTGATATTTCATAAGCATTCATCTAAAATAGATTTATCTGCTTCTGCAATAGTTATCAAGTATTCTGCTTCAACGATATGAAGCTTTGAAGGTATTGCAATGCAATGCAATGGATTTCCAAAATCAAAATTTATTAGCTCAGATATTTTCCCTGCTTTTAGTTTTAAATCTTTTGAACCAACCCGTGCGATTCCAATAGCTAAATTTTCTTCGGTAATGAGAAAATTTTCCTTCTCATTTATTAGTTCATCTCTAACTTTTAGAAGATATTTTAGTCCTTGGTTAACAGTCATGAATCTATTTTTATCAGCCTGAATATCTAAAAGAACAAGAGTATGAGCATTATTTTTTAAGTTATCTTCAATCGTTAAATAGGGGGAATGTGGGAAGAAGTTATGATCTGGAAAAGGTATTGAAGTTATTTTCCCAAATTTATAAGGTTGAAGACCTGATATTCCACATCCAGCTGATAAAATCGAAGATCCATGAATTATTTCAATTTTAATTCCTTGTTTTTTTGTTTCAATTAAAAAATTAGTATGTGTTGTAGCTATTAAAGGATCACCACCAGTTAATAATGCAACATCATGTTCTATTGCTTTATTCAAGAGCACATCTTCTTCTTCAACTTCCATGCGATTTAAAATACCAATGTTTTTACCAGTTAATTTCTCAATTAGTTTAATATTAGTTCCAAATAGTTTTGAAGTGAAAAATTCAGCATAGATGAAATCAACATTTCTTAAGACTTTTATTCCTTTTAAAGAAATATCTTCATGATCTGATAAACCTAATCCAACCAGATAAAGCATATAATTCTATAATGTTATTCCCATTTCAAGGTTTTCTGTAAGTTCCTTATATCTGTTTCTAATGGTTACCTCTGTAACACCAGCTATTTCAGCAACATCTCTTTGAGTCTTTCTTTCAGTAAGCAAAACTGATGCAAGATATAATGCCGCTGCAGCAACTCCATTAGGACCTCTACCCGAAGTTAAACCTTTTTTCGTGGCTTTTTTAATTATTTCAATAGCTATTGTTTGGGCTTCAGTTGAAAGTCCTAATTCACTTGCAAATCTTGGAACATAGTCAACAGGAGATGTTGGCACTAATTTAATATTTAATTCTCTTGATAAGAACCTATAAGTCCTTCCAACTTCTTTTTTAGTTACTCTTGAAACCTCAGATATTTCATCCAAAGTTCTTGGAACACTACATCTTCTACATGCAATATACAATGATGCAGCAACAACACCTTCAATACTTCTACCACGAATTAATTTCTTTTCAAGTGCACTTCTATAAGTAACAGAAGCAGATTCCCTAACACTTCTTGGAAGACCCAACTTTGAAGAAACTCTATCTAATTCACTTAGAGCAAAGGCAAGATTTCTTTCAGCAGAATTTGAAATCCTTATTTTTCTCTGCCATTTTCTTAAACGATACCATTGAGCACGATTTCTTGCAGGAATATCTCTGCCATAAATATCTTTATTTTTCCAATCAATCATCGTACTTAAACCTTTATCGTGAATGGTATAAGTTACTGGAGCACCTACTCTTGTACGTTTATCTCTTTGTTCATGATCGAATGCCCTCCACTCAGGTCCCATATCCACTAAGTTTTCATCTATAACAAGACCACATACAGAACAAAAAATTTCAGCACGTTCATAATCACCTATTAACTCATCAGATCCGCACTCAGGACATTTAATTTCCCTCTCAACCATGAAGTATTCACTTTTTTTATTTGGATCATCATCTACAGATTTTTCATTGTTTAAAGTATCATCATCACTAAGAATCCCGCTATCATGAAGAATCTCATTGTTTACTTTTTCTTTCGTAGCTTCTTCCTCCTTTTATCTTTAGAAGATTTTGAAATATATAATTCATCATTAACATTATATTTAAAATTTTTAACTTTAAGAACTATTGAAACATAAGGATTTCTTGTTGATCCAAAAACATTGTATATCTTTCCAATCTTATTCTTTTTTTTATTATAAACAGCCACTCCAATAGGGGGACTTTGAGAAGATCTCCCAATTAACTTTCCAGAATTAGCAAGATGAACGATATTTCCTATAAACTTCATTCAATCCTCATTTAACATTTTTTAAAATTGAAGTATTAAAATATAATAGTAAATGCATTTTAAATCTAATAATGTATTAGAAAATAATCGTTTTTAAGGTCTATTATATTTAATATTATAAAACTATAAAATTTTTTAAAAATAAAAGGTTTTTTATGTTACAACCAACAAGACATACTTATATATTAATAATATGTTGCTTTATAAAAGTGTGTTTTTTATCATATATATACTTTACGATAAATTCATATATGACTAACATTTCATGAAGTTATCTCTATCAATATGAATCTGTAAAAAAGTGTGGAGTTACTTGGAAAAATTTTACTTTTATTTATAAATAAATTTGAAAATTTTAGAAAAACTCCACAAAAACTTACATCATCATCAATATTAAAAAAATAAGATAAACTTTTATTTATAAATAAATTTTAAAATATTTACTTAAAAATTGAGTATATAAAAAAATAAGTTTACGAAACAATATAAAAAAAAGTTCCAATTGTATTAACATGATAAAATCTAAAAATGAATATTTAAAAAAACTTACCAGTAAAATTCAGATGAAGTCTATTAAAATAGGTAAAGATCTGGAAGGAAGCACCCCACCATCAGTATTTATTGGAAGATGGAACTATCCAAAAGTTTATGTAGGACCAATGATAGTCCCTGAATCTGGAGATACTGCAATTGTAGACTCTCCTGAGTCATGGATTAGTGAAAATAAAACACAGGAGGACATTATAAAATATCGTCTTAATCTTGTTCGTGGGAAACAATTATTAGCAATTAATGATTTAGATAATCCACTAATTGAAAAACTTCAAGACATTTCACTTGCATCTAAATCAATAGATAGTGAAGCTAAGTTTAGAAAAATCCCTCGTGGAAACATGCTTAGTGAAGATAATACTCCTCATGGTCCAAGTGCAGTTATAGAAAAGTTTGATATCAATGCTGTAAGATGGGACAGACAACTAGAGAAAACTTACTATGATACAGATTTAAAATCAAGTGAAGCCTTAATGAATTTGCATGATAAGGATGTTCCTTTTTCTCGTTTTCAGAAGGCCTTTTCTGTTGGAGCTATTGGAACAGGTAAAAAAAGGAAGTTAGTACCTACACGATGGTCAATCACAGCATGTGATTCAACAATAGCTAACAACCTATTAAAAGAAGTTAGACATTACTCAATCTTGGATAATTACAGAGTCTACGAGTTTCAAAGCTTAAAAAATTATTATGCTATTATATTAATACCAATGGAATGGCAGTATGAATGGATGGAAGCATTTATTCAGATATTAGGAAAAGAAGAAATGATATTTTCAGATTATGAAACTAATAGGGATAAATCAGAGTATTCTTCTGTTGGTGGTTGTTATTATACATGTAAAATGTCTATTTTAGACTATTTAAATAAACAAAAAATACAGTCTGGTGCTATAGTCTTAAGAGAAGTATATGAAGGATACATTCCACTTGGAGTCTTTAATGTCAGAGAAAATGTTAAATATGCAATGGAAGGAGAATACAGAGAATTTGAAACCTTAAAACAGTCCCTTGAATATCTTAAATTCAAATTAAAAATTCCAATTTATAAATATGTGAAAAAAAGTAGTCTTTTAAAAGAACAATTAAAATCAAAGCAAACTACCTTAGACACTTACTTTAAAAAACCATCAAAATAAAAGTTATTTACTATCTTCCTCTAATTTTTTCAATCTTCCATCTAATAAATCTAATTTTTCATTTGTGAATTTTTTATATTCATTGAATCTTTTCTCAATATTACCAATATCATCGTTAACAAGATCAAATCTCTCTTTTAAAGTATTGATATCTTCTTTTGTAGCTAATTCCCAGTCTTTAATTAATTCTTCACTTTTTTCATTTAAAAAAGCATCCAATCTATTGGAAAAAGCATCTGTATTAATATTTGGCATGTCAATATCTTTAATTTTAGTTTTTAGTTTTTCACCAACAGAAATATTTTCACTCCCTTCAGAGATGTTCACTCCTCCAGTATTAAAATTTCTTAAATTTGAAATACTATGTGGAACACTATTAGTTAACTTATTTACCGCTGTATTATCATTTAAATAATAGTAAATTAAAACACTAATTGCAATTATTAAAATTAAAAGAGCTATTAGTTCAAGAGCACTCATTAAAATCACCCATTAATTCATTTTAATATAGAACATTAAATTTTATGTTTAAGTAAATCCTTTTCCTTTTTTTCAATATTTTTAAGGATTTTTTCAAGCTTTTTCTGTTCAATTTGAGCTTCAAGTCGGGCTAATCTTTCATTAACTTCATTATGAAGGTAACCAACATCACCTATAATACTCGTAGTAGAATTTCTTATATCCAAAAGTTTATCTTCTTGTTCTTTAGGTAAAGCTATTCTATTCTCCATTAACCGCTTATTTTCTATATCTTTTTCCACCATATTAATTTTCTTTAAGTCAATTTCCTTTTCAATTAATTTAATCTCATTAGAAGATTTTCTAACATTTTTCCAATGACTAACGATGATTATTATTGCTACAACAGTTATGATAACTATTACTAAAATAAAAATTTGTTCTGGTATTAATTCTCCTGCCATTTCATTCACTCCAGTTTCATGTGATTAATTTATAATTATTGTTTATTATTAATAGTATAAATAACTTTTCTATTATAGGAGCCTGTAAAAAATTGTGGAGTTTTTCTTTATATTGCTTCATTTCCCAAAGAGAGCTAAATATTCCAATAACCCCCTCAATTACTGAAAATCTTCGATTTTCATAATTACAAAAATTTAAGAAAATCATAGATTTTCTAAATTACAAAAATCTTCGATTTTTGGTAATTGATCAATTTACGAATGATCCTATTTCCTTTCTTTTTAACTTTATTTGTGTCTATTTTAAGGAAATTTATAACTATTGATGAAATATAGTGAGATTTAGGAAATTACTCACATCTTTAGCTATTTTCCTAAGTGAACCACCCCTATTTTTCTTTGATTCTTTAACTTTATCTTGAACAGTTTTAAAAAAGCTTTTATTCTCTTTTTTAATGTTATCTAAACCATTCAAGTATTTTCTACCACAAGCTTTACATTTATACCTTCCTAAGATGATTTTGATTTCATCCATCATCCAACTTTGGATTTATCTCCCTAAATCCTTGTTTCCTATGATATAAGCTCCTATAATCAGGAAAAACAGGTTCCAACATCCTATACTGCCCATCATCAAGAATACTAATTTTATAATTAATATTTTCATTTTTATCCAGCGATAGCATATTTTTCAGCCTTACTTTTAAAATCGATTTTTCCGTCAGTAATCGAAAAGTTTAAGTTGGATAGAACCAATATTACGGGCAAGGGTAGATTTGCTTATTATACTCATGTTTAGCTATCTGTCACTCATTATATTTAAGTTTTACTATTTCACCCAATTTATTTTTTATTTTTATAGTCTGTATAATTGTATTTTTCAGATATATGTTTTGTATGGGATACTTTAGTAAAAATAAAAGGCTTAAGATGATTTTCGATTTTTGAAAAAAATCGAAAAAAACTCCACACTTTTTTACATCCTCATAAAATAATTGTTATATACTACCATGAATGTAAAAATCGCAAAAACACAAAACATTATTCCAATTGATATTCATCAATAGAAAATATACAAACATCCTTATTTTTTTTAATCCATTTGACTATTTTCTTAGCATATTTTAATTTTTTTACTTTAATATTATCAGCTATTTCAATATTTTTCTCAATATTTGGTCTTGAATAGTTTGTAACATATTTTCCAAAGTCCATACCACCCAAAACTATTTTTTTGGCTCCTAAAGACTCGACCAAAAATATTGCTCTATCACCATCAGTAAAACCACCGAAATTGTAGACATTTTTAAGGGGAGTTGATTGTGTGGTACCTAAAACTTTATCAAATCTATTAGTATATTTTTTTATTAAATCAAGATTGTTTCCATGCCCATGAATAATAAATACAGCTCCTTTAGAATTAGCTATTAATAAATCATCTATCTTCCCATCTAAATCTGTAACGATGATATCAGGAATAATGTCTTCTTCTAATAAAGCTGAAGTAGCACCATCAGCAGCTACAATTATATGATCTTTAAATTTTTTAGAATGCTTTTTTACATAGTTAAGATGTTTTTTAATAGATGGTCCTGCACCAAAAACTATAAACAAATTAGAATCGCTGATTTCATTTGTATAATTTTTTAGTTCATTAAAGGATAGATGTTCTCTTTTACTTAATATTTGGTTTAAACATTCAGCTGACTTTTCATCCTCTTTTCTTTTAAATCCAAAATCATTTAATATTTTCCTGTAACATTTTTCCCACTTCTTAAAATTGATCATATTATAATTCCTTTCTTATGCAATATTTACCTATATTGTTAATCTATTTATATATTTAAGTTATCCATAAAATAATTGTTGTCCGTCCCTATAATTTGCTCATAACCACTTTCTCCATAAGATCAACAGGAGCATCAATTCCAGTCCATATTTTTAAACTTTCAGCTCCTTGATATACCAACATTTTAACTCCTGGAACTGTTTTTGCACCAACTTTTTTGGCTTCTTCAAGTAGTTTTGTTTCAATTGGATTATAAATTAAATCATAAACTATTAAATCAGAATGAAGAATGTTTTCATCAATTGGAGAATTATTAACATTAGGATATAAACCTACTGATGTAGCATTAATTAAAATATCGCAATCCTTGATTTGCTCTTTTAATATATCAAATCCACCATAATTAAATATAATATCTTTGTTAAAACCTGAAAATAAATATTTAGAGTTAAGCAATGAAGGATTATTTAATTTATTTTCAAAATCATTGATTAAAAATTTAGCTTTTTCAACAGTTCTGTTTACAAATAAAAGTTCATTAATTCCTAAAATAGAAAGTTGAAAACCAACAGCACGAGATGCTCCACCAACACCAAGAATAATAACCTTTTTATTTTTAAGTGAAGTGATCTCTTCAAGGTATCTAATGGCTCCAATACCATCGGTATTATAAGCAATTGATTTTCCATTTACAAATTTAATAGTATTAACAGCACCTATCATTTTAGCAATAGGATCGATTTCATCTATAAATTCCATGATTTCTACTTTATGAGGTGTTGTTACATTTAATCCTTTTATATTAAGTCCTTTTGCTCCATTTATTGCATTACATAAATCTTTTTTCCCTACATTGAAAGGAACATAAACATAGTCAAGATTTAATTCATCGAAAACAGTATTATGCATAAATGTTGAAAGACTATGACCAATAGGATCACCTATCAATCCAAATACTTTTCCATTACCTGTAACCATCATTTTATCGTCTTTAAAGATTTCTATTATTATACAATGCTATCAACTTAAGGATTTTTGATTAAAATTTCTATTTAAAATCTTGTTTATCAAGATTTGTTTTTAATTTCAATCAAAGTTTTAAAAAAATAATTTTCTTAAGTTGATATAGCTGATTATTATAATAAATGGACAACTTATAAATTTTTTTCCTTTTAAAATATCTTATAGATAATCATCCACTCCAAAACAAAAATTTAAAGGTCATTATGAAAATATTTATTATAACTATTTACAAAAAATAATTAATTAAAACGATTTTAATCATATTTTACTTTTATATCATCTGATTTTTAGTGATTAAGGTATTTGTATTTTTTTATAATTAATTTCAGATGATAAAATTTATAAGTTATGAAAAATAATATCAAGTATAAGTTTTTGAAAATTCCTTGAACATAAATTAAAACATGACAAATGAATAACATAGTATTGGATTAGGAGATTTAAATCTATGGAGACACCATGTAGATTATTAATAGAAAACATTCTAAATGGAAAAATAAAAACAAGAAAAGACTTAGAAAAAGCTAAACGAAGAATTTGTAATAAATTCAAATTAGAAAAATTCATGACAAACTCTCAGATACTTGAATATGCAGAAGAAAATGAGAAAAAAGAAATTTATAACACTCTACAGAAAAAACCAACAAGAACAATGTCTGGAGTGGCTATTGTAGCTGTTATGTGTCATCCGCATCAATGCCCTCATGGAAGATGTTTATATTGTCCTGAAAGTGATGTTGCTCCTCCAAGTTACACAGGAGAAGAACCAGCAGCACTTAGAGCAAGAATGTTTGACTTTGACCCTTACATGCAAACATATCAAAGATTAAAACAATTAGATAAAATAGGACATCCCATAGATAAAGTTGAACTGATAATTATGGGAGGAACATTTCCATCAAGGGACTTATGTTATCAAGAATGGTTTATATCAAATTGTCTTAAAGGAATGAACAACTACAAGACTTTTAAAAGTAGAAAATTAAAACCTAAATTATATCCTCCTAATAACTACATATTATTGGAAGATTCTCAAAAAATCAATGAAAACTCATCTATTCGTTGTGTAGGTATGACATTTGAGACAAGACCAGATTACTGTAAAACAGAAGATGTTAATAGAATGCTTAGAATGGGAGTTACAAGAGTTGAATTAGGTGTACAAACAACTTATGACTTCATATATAAAAAAATAAAAAGGGGTCACACAGTTGCTGATGTAGTTGATTCTACAAGAATATTAAAGGATTCTGGAATTAAGGTTGGAATGCATTTGATGCCTGGACTTCTTTCAAACCCTGAAATGGATATGAGAATCTTTAAAAGGATATTTAATGATGATAACTTCAAGCCAGACATGTTAAAAATTTATCCATCACTTGTTACAAAAGGAAGTGAATTATATAAAATGTGGATGGACGGAAAATATCAACCATACAGTAGTGAGGAGGCAGTTGAGTTAATTGTTAAAATAAAGAAAATCCTCCCAAAGTGGGTTAGGACTATGAGGATTCAGAGGGATATTCCATCAAAACTAATTGAAGCAGGAGTTAAAAAATCAAATCTTGGAGAACTTGTTTATAATAGATTAAAAGAAGAAAATATTAAATGTAAATGTATTAGGTGTCGAGAAATAGGACATAATAAAGAAAATATGGGTGATTTAACGATCGATGATTTTAAAATATTTAAAGAATCCTACAATGCATCTAATGGATGTGAAATATTTTTATCCTATGAAGATAAAGACGAAAAATTTTTGGTTGGGTTTTTAAGACTTAGATTACCCTCTAAAAATGTTCATAGACCCGAAATAGATGATAAAACAGCTATTGTTCGTGAGCTTCATGTTTATGGAAATATGATGAAAATAGGAGATAAAAATATAGATGTTGGTCAACATAGAGGATATGGTGAGAGTCTACTTTCAAAAGCTGAAGAAATAGCTATTTCATCTGGCAAAGAAAAGTTAGCTATTACAAGTGGAATTGGGGCGAGAAACTATTATAAAAAATTCGGCTACAATTTAGAAGGTCCTTACATGACCAAATTACTACAACAATGAAAATTAATAAAAAAAATGTAATATCATGACTAATTATAGGCTCTGTTAAAAATTCAGGCGATAGACCTCAGAGTCATAATGATTATGAAATGGATTTTCTATTATTTGATAACCATCTAATTCTATTTCTTTATAACCATCTAATCCTAGCAAATCTCGAAGTTATATCCAAGAATTCCAAAGATTCGCTCTTTATAATTATCATATTTAACAGTTCAGATGATATTACACTTGATTATAAGTACTTAAATATCTGTGGATACACTCAAGAAGACCTTGAAAATGGCTTTAATGAACATATTAAAAATGAAAAGTAAGTAAAATGTTCTACTTACTTAACGAAGTTGACATTATCAATTTCTTCTTGAGGATTGGTAATATTATTTTCACCTTCTTTTCCAATGGAAATAGCACAAATAGGATTGAAGCTATGTGGAAGTTGAAGTTCTTTAATTAATTCATCTTTAGCTGATGTTTGGAATGCAAAAGTTGGACTTACTAAGTAACAAGTACCATAACCAAGAGCAGTTGCAGCTAAAATCGCATTTTCAGCAGCTGCAGATACTGTTAATGCACCGAAAACATTTTCATCTGGGGCTGAAAAGAAGATTACTAAAGGAGCACTATATAATGGATTGTATCCTGGAGTATTGGCTTTTTCAGCAAAGAAATCATTGCCAGAATTTTTCATCCCCTCAATTGTATAGTTATTTATTTTATTCAAAAGTTCTTTGTTGGTTACAACAGTAATTTGAAACGATCCTGCTTTTGGTGCCTTTCCTCCAGAATCAACTATACTCTTTACATCTTTTTCATCTATCTCATAATCTAAATAGTCTCTTACACTTTTTCTTCTATTAATTGCTTCTAATACATTCATTTTATCACCTATTTTTTTTTAGAACTATTAATTACTTTCATTCTTTTACCAGTACTTATTAACTTAATCAAATGTTAAAAAAGTTTGGTAAAACACTATATTTATCAAAAACTTTAAAAGTTCTAAAAAACAATGTATTTCTACATGAATATATACTTTTCAGTCATGAAAATATAGTGCTGTATATTTTCATAACCATCTGTTTCAAAACAAATCTAAACCAAAAAAGTTAATTAAAATGATAAAAACTTATGAAGAGGCTTAAAATGGAAGTTAAAGAAGATTTTAAATCTTATAATAAAAACAAGACTAAAAATATACTTGATAATAGTAAAATCATGTTTGAAATTAGGGATATGATAGATGATGTTCATAAAGACCTTAAAAAAATAATAGAAAAGTCAAATGATGACTACATAAATATAATGTATAATAGTCTTAAAAATGAGTTTATAAATTCAATAAATGGATACATGTTGGATAAAATGGATCCTGAATTAGAACAAAAAATTATTAATTCTTGTGACATGAGAAAACAGTGCAAAAATGTTTTTAAAGAATATTTAAAGAAACATACAGATGATTTAAGACCAGATAATCTTAATAAAGAAAAAATAGAAAGAAGTAGAAATGAATTCAATGCATTAAAAAAAATAAAAATTAAGACAGAATGTGATACCTGCTTTAATGAAGTTTCAAATATCTATGAAAACCATGTTGACTTAATAAAGTCTATAAAAATCTATGATAATCAAAAATATGAAGAAAAAAAGAAAATATTAGATATTGACGAAAAAAATCTTGTTCAAGCTGTACTTAACCCTATTTCACATGAAAAACGTTTAAAAATTTTAAAAACAATAGCTCTTGAAGCTCAAAGTTTTTCAACACTATCCAAATTAACAAATCTAAAGGGAGGAAACCTTATTTTTCATATTAACAAATTGCAGGAAAATGATTTAATATTTCAAAAACAAGAGCATGGTGAATACATTCTAACAACCAAAGGGTTTAAAGTCGTGCAAATAATACTAAAACTAACATGATTTTCGTAAAATTTATAAAGAAATCTTTTATAACAAATCTTAAAATTATTCTTGAAACTATTTTCATCATAATTCGTACTTATAGCTATTGAAATTTTTAATAAATGATTTTAAGTTGTTATTAATACTTAAATCAGCCATATTAACTTTAATTGTTATATTGAGGTTTACAATTATTTAATGCATTGTTTTGAAAAATAAAATAATTTGGTATTTTTATATTAAAATATTTAAAAAATTCTTTGGTTAAAAATTTATTAGTGCATATTTTAACTGCTGTTTTGCTGGAAAAAATTACTACGATATTGTAATCATTTTCTAAAGATTCCCTCATCAATACAACATCAAATAAAGGAGAATCAATACCAATTAAAAGAATAATACCATCAACTGGCTTTTTAATAGCTATTTTCATTGATTCATCAATGTCTCTTGGAACAATATAGTATTTATCTGCTAAATCAATGTTATTAGAATTTGCATTGGGTTCTGTCAGTATACTAAAAATATTTTTCTCTTGAATAGAAGTAGACATCATCAAATAATCTTGCTCCAAAAAACAATATTTTTCTCATATTTTACACAGATTTAGATTTTCTATTGATTATTTTTATTATGTTGGATTAAAGTTTAAAATAGTGAAACGGAGTAATAAACTTGCCACCATATCACTATAATCTTTTGACATGTAAGTAGACTATTTAGAAGGTTTATATCTGTTTACTCTATGTATAATTTTTTTTTATCTTCTGACATTTCTGTAAGAATTTGTTCTGCTTCATCAGGAGATACTTGCATTCTGTTTCCTACTTCATCTTCAATAACCACTCCATTATCTTTAAATAAATTATATCTTTTCTTTCTTACATTCTTGTCTGGATGACATATCCAAAAAATCCTACTCCTGCTCTTGCAGAGATATTTATGTGAGATTATAGGCTTTCTATCTCTTATTCCATTAGGGGGGGATATCTTCAATTTTTAAATGAATATTTTGGAAATCTATTATTGAAAATTCTTTAATAGGTTTATATTATTTTTTTAATATTAATTAATATTATTTATTTAGAAAAATAAGTCATATAAATCGTATGATTAAATAATTAATGATTTTAAATGAATTAAAAAATTTATCAAATTCCAAATTATATTTAATCATGGTAAATTTAATTTTACAATCTACTATAAATATAATCATTATCAAGGTGTCTCATTTTCATGAAAAATTCAAGACATAAAAAAATGTATCTGGTGAATCTGAAAGGTATATTATAGTAGTTTCAAAAAGTACAGCTTAAAACTTATTTAAATTTAAAAATTAATCTTGAACTACTTTGAATTTTTAAACAAAGTTAA
>JAISZW010000137.1 GCA_031284445.1 Candidatus Methanovirga basalitermitum
ATGCTGTCAACTTAAGGATTTTTGATTAAAATTTCTATTTTGAATCTTACTTGTTCAGACTCTATTTTTAATTTCAATCAAAGTTTAAAAAAATAATTTTCTTAAGTTGACAGCAATGAATATACTATCAGTAAAAATTTGGACAGTCCCATTTGATTTGGAAGATCAATATCCTCAATAATATATGTGTTAATATCCTTTTTTTTTAATTTTTTTTTTTAAAAGGAGTATGGCTTTTTTCTCTTCATTATTACCAACTTTATTAATAATTCTTTCAGACTCATTTAAACGATCTATGAAATAGTTTTGCATATTCTTTTCAACAATGTCAATACGAGTATAGTTAACTAAAGATTCTAATAAAGAGTAAATAGCCCTGTTCATTGGATTTACACACAGATTTAATTTCACTATTTCGCAAACTTTAGCTTTAATAAATCCAGCTTCGTATTGTCTGACAGGATCATTGGTTTTAACAACATTTTTTATATCAATAACTTCACATATTAAATATGCTTCAACATCTTTGAGATAAGGATAATTTTTGTTATTGTTATGAAATTGGAAATATTCATCCATAATATTATCGACTGTAGCCATTGTGAGATATAATGGATTCTTTGTAATATTAACAATAAACTTTTTGTTAAGTATTATGTTTTCTAAGGTCTTACTTCCTTTAAATATACGGCATGTTATTTCATCAATATTTTTAACAGCTACACCTACAGGAGTCGCATTATTTTCATTATTTTCATTGAAAGTTGTTATTATTGTTTCATAATATTGACCTTTTTTCATGTTTATATCATTTAAACCTACAGTTAACATGATATCTTACCCTTTTCTTTTATAAGTTCTTGGTTCTAAAACTTTGTTAATAAATAGAAACTCTTGTAACTCCTTCTATTTTCAAAATTTCTTTAATTAGATTGTCTGGTACTGAAATTTCAGTTATTATTGTTAAAATTGGCGATCCTTCCATTTCAGCATCATTAGCATAAGCTTGACGAATCCCTACATTTTTAAAAGATAAAAATCCGCTAACTTCTGCCAATATTCCATTGTTATCTTTTTTTGTTTCAATTTCGATTGCTCCTAATCCTAAATTTTGAGCAATATTCTTTAATAATGTTCCAGCAGGAATAATATTTTTAAATATTATTGATAAGTATTCATCTTTTAGTACAGAGCTTATTGTAGCCATGACTGCTTTTCTATCAACATTCGATGCTTTTGCAAGTCCAATGACACTAACTTTTAAATCTCCACAGTACAACCTATGATCATTACTAACTCTAATACCTAAGTCAATCATTTTCTTTGCTACATTCATTCTTGCAGGATAATTTTGAAATTTATCTTTTATTTGATTCCAGATAAGAAAACCTCCCAAGAACTAATGGGCATGATTAAATTAGTAAGACTATAATTAGATATTTATAGTTTAAAGATTGTTATATTTTAAAATATTTTTAAATCAAATAAGTGATGGGTCCGCTGGGATTCGAACCCAGGACCTCACGGTTATCAGCCGTGCGCTCTAACCAAGCTGAGCCACGGACCCATTGAAATAAATGATTACAAGAACCATGAAAAGAATTTTTTAAAGTTTAAATTAAAAAAACAATAATTAAATTTTTTGTTTTTATCTTATAAATGTATTGATTGTGTATTATAAATTAAATCTAATTTTTGTTAATCATTTCATTAATGGAATCTGCCATTGCATGACCTTCAACAAAAATTTCAACTTTGCTAACCCCTTCAATTTCTGAAGCTAAAGATTTAGCATCAGCAGCCATACGTGCAACACTCATACAAGCTGGATTAGTAGGTTTTAGACTAATTTTTACATTATTGTTACCATCAACTTCAATGTTTTGAACAATACCCATCTCTACAATACTAACACCCATATGTGGATCATTGACTTTGGAAACCGCATTTTTAACTTTTTCTTTTAAATCATCTGACATTTTACACCCTCCGCATAATAATTTAATATATATTTAATTTAGTATATATACTTTAGAGTTCTATTTTTTTCAATGGTTCTACAAGCTTTTGTAAGGTTTGTTTTTCTATTGTATCCCAGTATTATGACCAGCATTACTAAAAATACACATAATATTACTGTTTTTTAGCTGACTTCGGAGTATACGGCTCTGTCAAAAATTCTGGTGATAGACCCCATAATCAGCATGACTAAAAAATGGATTTTCTATTTCTTGATATCCACCTAATCCTACCAAATCTCGAAGCCCTATCAATTCTTTTCAGTCCTATAAATCTTTTTTTTCCTTTAGGAAATGCAACACCATTATAACACTCAATCTGATTA
The DNA here is from genome assembly GCA_031284445.1 of Candidatus Methanovirga basalitermitum. Lineage (GTDB taxonomy): Archaea > Methanobacteriota > Methanobacteria > Methanobacteriales > Methanobacteriaceae > Methanovirga > Methanovirga basalitermitum. The sequence goes on from JAISZW010000137.1 coordinate 2,345, forward strand.
TTAATATTAGGTAAAAAGTCATATCGCATGTAATTAATTCTCTATCTAAATTCTTACATAATCGTTTCACAAAATCTGCTATGACTGGAGGTAAATGCTTTATACTATTGAACAAAGTATTAAACCTTCTTTTTGCATTTTTTTCATTCCAACAAATCAAGAATTCCGAAGATTCTGTCTTTATAATTTCCATATTCTTTTAATCTCTTCTCTTTTTTTCCTTTTCTCTTTTTTCAATTCTTCAAGTTTCTTTTTGTTCTTTTTTTTACTTTCAATATTGAAAATAAATGCTAATTTCTCTGTTATTTCCTTGATTTGTTTATTTAAGTTTATTTTTCTTTTTAGGATGTGCAATAATTATTTAGTCTTACCAAAATCGTTAAATTTAAGTATGGTGACTTTTAGAAGAAATAATATAATATAATTAAAATAGTCAAAAAACAGATGAGATACAAATGGTTTTAAGTATGATAGGATCGGTCAAGACCTTTTAATGCCAGAAAAGATAACTTATATGATTCCTAAGGATCATATTTGCTATTTCGTTGAAAAAGTAGTTAATGAAGTAGATTTTAGCGATTATGATGATAAATATAAAGATAAACCTGGGTGTAAAGCATATCCTCGAGCTACACTTTGTAGAATTATTGTGATGGCTTTTACTGATGGTATCACTTCACACAAGATTTCAAGGTTAGTGGAAGAGAATATAATTTATATGTATCTTGCTGGAGGTTATAAGCCAAAATATCATACTATATCTGAATTCAACTAATTGTAAAGGATTTGATTGAGGAAATCATACATATTAACTATCGCTATGGCGAAAGAATGTGGAATGATCACTTTAAACAGTATTGCTATTAACAACAACATTAAAATCTAATGCTTTTTTAACACTTCAATTGATGAAAAAACATTAAAATTAGCTCGTGAATACTTAAAAAAATCTTTAAAAACAGATACAGAAGAAAAATAAAAAATATGGGGATAAAAGAGGAGAAGAAGTGCCTAAAGAATTAATCACCACTAAAAAAGTCAGAAAACTAATTAAAATCATTGAAAAATAAGAAAAATTTGAAAACATAGAATTTAGTGACAAAGATAGTGAAAAAATAGAAAATGCAAATGATGAAATTGATAAAATTCATGAAACTCAAAAAGTAGAGAGATAAAGAAGAGAAAGAAGCTAAAGTGAGTTATAACTGACCCAGAAGCCAGATGGATGAAAAACAAAAAAGGCAAAAAAGAGCTTTCATACAACATACAAAATACTGTTGACTGCGATAATGGGTTTATCTTACAATCAAAGGTAGTTGTTGATCCTACAGATCAGTATCAATTCAATGAACAATTAAAAATACTAAAAGAGAGAAATATAGGTGATATAAGCGAATCCAAAATATTAGCAGATAGTATGTACAATACAAGTGAATCAATGAAATATATTCATGAAAATGGATATAATGCTTTCATTCCAAATAGAACACAAGCTACAACGGCGAAAAATAAAAAGATAAAGAAATTTGCAAAAGCAATATTTCACCTATAATCATGAAAAAAACCATTATATTTGTCCTAACAATCAAATACTACCTTATAAAAACACTTATACAATAAAAAAGAAAGAAGCGAAAGTTTACTACACAACAAAATGTAAGGACTGTCCAGAAAGGGGGCGAATGTTCAAAAAAAAGTAATTATAGAGTAATTCAGCATTTATTATACGGATTATCAAGACTTAATGGCATGTAAAATGGAAAAAGAAGAAAGTAAAGAAATTTATAAGGGGAGATTAGTTGTTGAAAGGCCTTTTGGACTATATGAAAGAAAATCTGAACTATAGACAAACTAATTTACGAGGAAAGGAGAAGGTTCAAAGTGAAGTTAACTTAATTTCATTGGCATATAATTTAAAACTAATGTATAATAGTTCGTCTTTTGTATTTAGTAGCAATTTAGGAGAAATTAATTGCTAATGAAGAAGAATATTTTCTTTTTTCTGTTAAATATTGTTAATAATTCAAGAAAAAAGTGAATGAAAAAAATATTCATACTATGAATTTTCAGGGATCTGAAATAGTTGTTGCACAGCCAATTTAAATATATTGTCAGCATATACATTATTATGTGGTATTTTTTGTCGCACCATAGATATTAAATATCACATATCTTTTTTATAACACATCTTTTTATTAATTCTTTTGCTTATAACAGTTGTTATGTGGTTGAATATAACAATTGTTATCAACCAAATTTTTGACAGAGTCAATATATCTTTCAGATTCCTCAAATACATTTTTTCATGTCTTGAATTTTCCATGAAAATGAGACACCCTGTAAGAATAATATTAAAAGAATATATTAAAAAAATTTTAATAATCAAAAATCTTTAAGTTGACAGAAATGATTGTTGGTAGTGTACTTTTATATTACTTAAGTTTTATATAGTAGTTATGCCCATAAATATATACATAAAAAAATTGAGGTGTTTATTTATGGGTAAACGTGGTCCTAAACCAAGTTTTGTGAAT
>JAISZW010000140.1 GCA_031284445.1 Candidatus Methanovirga basalitermitum
TTTGTCATTTTATAAAATATTATATCCAATATAATTTATTTAAATTTGATTTAAAGAATTTTTATAATTATAATTAAGATTAATAATTGATAAACATTACCATTATCACTATAATTAAGTTAAAAATATAGAATTATTTATAATTTCTTAATTTTTGGAAATAAAAATAACTCATAGGTTTTGCTATTTAATAGAGGGTGTAAAAAAGTGTGGAGTTATTTGGAAAAATTGACTTTTATTTATAAATAAACTTGAAAATTTTAGAAAAACTCCACAAAAATTTACATCCTCATTTAATATATTTAGTATATATAATTTTTCTAAAAAATATTTATAATTTTTCTAAATATTACTATAAATAAAAAACAGGTTTTAAGATGACTTACAATGTTTATGAAATTGATTTATCAAAAATGACACCTAGAGAAGCCAACGAAGCTATTAGAGAAATGGCTCCAAAATATGATAAAATAATTTTAAAAAATCCTCATTCAATGCATTATCTTATTGCAGGGTTAGTAGATGAAGTAGATATTGAAGTTGATGGATCATCAGGATATTTCACAGGGACAATGAACGATAAAGCTAATATAAAAGTTAATGGTAATGTTGGATGGTTTGGTGGTGACAACATGACGGGTGGTAAACTTTTAATAGAAGGTTCTGCTGGTGATGGAGTAGGTCAAGGAATATATGGTGGAGAAATCATTGTAAAAAAAGATGCTGGTGCAAGAACTGGAGAGATAATGAAAAATGGAACTATAATTGTTGGTGGAAACTCTGGTTTTATGACAGGGATATTTATGATGGGTGGATGCATAGTAGTTCTTGGTAACTTAGGTAAAGATGTTGGTGAATCAATTATAAGAGGAGTTATCTATGTTTTAGGTGGAGTTGAAAGTTTAGGAAAAAATGCTAACCTATTTGAGATTGATGATGAAGATAAAAAAGAACTTAAAAATTTATTAAGTAAAAATGATTTTAATTTAAATATTTCTGATTATGATAAGTTTAGAAAAATCATTCCAAAAAGTAAAAGACCATTCTATGGTAAATAAGCTGAATTGGAGGTGAAATAAATGCCATACAACGTTAAAAAAGATTCATTTTTATGTAATAGAGACTTTTCTCGTCCAGGTTGCTGCTGGTACAAGTGTGATGATAGAGATGATGATATATGTCCTGGATGTTATTCATGTTATAACAACTGTCCCCATGATATTTATGAAATAGTTAACAATGAACCATACCCTGTTAACCAAAAAAAATGTGTTGGATGTAGAATCTGCGAAGAAATGTGTCCAAATAATGCCATTAATGTATATGCAGTAAATGATGATACAAGAAATGTCTTCTCGTACAATGATATGTTTGAAATTAAAAGAAAATCAACTGAAGGGTCATATCAAGTAAAAAGTATGGGAGCTACTAGAAAAATTCCAACATTCGATGACCTCGTAATAATTCCAGCACAAGTTTCAAGACCTCCATTGGATAAATACAGAGAACCATGTTTTACAAATGTCACTTTAGGAGATAGATATGCTGAACATCCCCTAAAATTAGACACTCCAATCATGATCGGTGCAATGTCATTTGGAGCTTTAAGCAAAGAATCAAAATTAGCCCTTGCATTAGGTTCAAAATACTCAGGAACAGCAGCAAATACTGGTGAAGGTGGAATGCTAAAAGATGAAAGAAGATTAGCCAAAACACTAATAGCACAATATGCCTCTGGAAGATTTGGTGTCTCTGCTGAATATCTAAATAATGCAGATGCTATTGAGATTAAAATAGGTCAAGGAGCAAAAGCTGGAATGGGAGGACATTTACTTGGTGAAAAAGTTAATGCAGAAGTATCCAAGATTAGAATGATTCCTGAAGGAGCAGATGCACTTTCTCCAGCAAGACACATGGACATTGTAGGACCTGAAGATCTAAGCATGAAAATATCACAACTAAGAGAAATCACAGACTGGCAAATCCCAATCATAGTTAAATTCGCATCAGGAAGAGTTAAAGATGATGTAAAAATAGCTGCAAAGGGTGGAGCAGATATCATAGTTGTTGATGGTATGCAAGGAGGAACAGGAGCAGGACCATCAGTTGTAACCGAACACTCAGGTATTCCAACAATAGCGTCCATTGTTGAAGCAGATGAAGCCCTAAAAGAAGTCAACCTAAGAAATAAAGTTAGTTTAGTTGCTGCTGGAGGAATCAGAAGTGGAGTTGATGTGGTTAAATCCATAGCCCTTGGTGCAGATGCTGTATATATTGGTACCGCTGCACTTATTGCATTAGGATGTAGAGTATGTCAAATGTGCTATAAAGGAAACTGTAGAAAAGGTATTGCAACACAAGATATACAATTAAGACATAGACTTGACTATCACAAAGCAGGAGAGAATTTAGGAAGATACATAAAGGCAATGACTGAAGAAGGTTGCATGTTAGTTCAACAAGCAGGAAATACACATATAAGCAAAATAGAAAAGGAAGATCTCCGTTCCTTAACCATAGAAGCATCAGAACTAACAGGTGTAAAAATGGCTGGTTTTTAAAAGATTAAAACAATGAAAATGTGGAAAATTCAACGGACATATTTTTCTACTAATCAATTTCCATACATGAAAGTCTAAAAGTGTGAAAAATCCAACTGATATTCAAATCCATTGGGTTATACTCAGTAATTGGATTTATTAAAATTTTAAATCTTTCTATTTAATAAATAAAAGATTATAATAAATTTAAAATAAGATTACAATACCAAAATTTTGTATAATAAAAATCAGATGATAAATTATAAACAAATAATACGAACATCTTATTTAATTGATATTTAAAGAATCTTATCTATCTATATATATTAATATCTGAAAATGTTTATTTAAAAATTGAAAATATGAGAAAATGAACTTAACAAAACACTATAAAAATTTAACTACATCATATTCAACTCTTATTGGATGATGTCTTCATTTTAATGAAAGACATGGAAATCGTATATCTTAATATTTATTAGTATTATGTTACCATTTTCAATTATCACGAATTTTTAATTATAAACTATAAGTTCATTTTTCTTACAACGATAGCTGGAGTATGAACAATAGAATCTAAATCATCAACACTTATATCCTCATATTTACATAACTTTCTTTTCATATCATGAATGGTTTCCATGTTACCACTTGAACTTTTTTGATACTCCTCGCAAATATTAGCTATTTTTAATCCCTCCTCAATATCAATTGGTGATGAAGAAGCAATAGGTGTTGAACCACAATTTTTAGAAATTTGACCCAACATATATGCCCAAACACCCATATTAACTTTGATTGGAGGAATAGCTACTGATAAACCAGTAAAATACTTATCCTTTATTTTATAAGTTGCATCTGTATCAACTATTAAAACATTAACATCTTTTTTAGATAATTCTTTCAAGGTTTTACTTATATCCTTAGCTATCTTTTCTGGATTTTCAGGAAGTAAAGACACATAAGTCCCAGGGACATTGCTTAAATCAATTCCAGCTTCAGAACAAGGCTTTAATGCATGTTTCCACCCATATAATTGTAAAACAACCTCTTTATGCTGTGACGCTTCTGAAGGCAGTTTTCTAAGGTTTTTTATAGTTCTTTTTTTTATTCTAAGAAGTGGTCCAATGACATACCCCCAAATATATTTACTCCAAACAAAAGCAAGAAATTTAGCTTTTAAAGAAGGAGAATAGTTTGCCTCATCAACAATTCTCCCCTGAGAAATAGATATTGGTGTCTCAGCAATAACCAAACAATCTTTATCTTTAACAATATCCAATGCTTTGTTTATAATAATATCTAAACTATCATTAGGTTTTATATAATTTGTCTCAATTGGAAAAATAATATACTCCCCATAATTAACTGATTTCTGATTTAAACCCATGAAATCATCCTAAAAATCGTGACATATTAAATTTTACCAATTGTATCCCCTCTAAGACCTCGTCTAATTGTCTCAAGAGAAGTAATATCATTAATACTAATATTTCCTAAATTAACATTAGACCCTAATTTCAACACAAAATAGACTTGTTGATTTTTGTTAGGTGCTTCCCAAATCAAATCATTCTTATTTATATTTTTTAAAATAAGATCAATTTCATCATTCTTTGCATTGCCATCTTTATCAAAAACACCTATACCTTTTCCAGATTCTCTCCCTTCAACAATAACTTTATCAGAGCCAGAATTGAGTTCTGATTGAATTAAATCAATTCTGTTCTCTAATTCTAAACTACAATCATCTTTTTGATCCTTTTTACCAACCTCTGATAAAACATAAAACCCCTTTTCCTTTGCTTCATTTATTAAATCCAATTTTATTTCATGTTCAATAGCTATTGAACCATCAGATATCTCTAAAGTCTCAAAACCAAGTTTATCAAATTCATCAAAATATTCAGGGATTTTATTGTTTAAATAAGCTATTTCAAACAATGAACCACCAGGATATGGTGATATATCAAAAGAATTAGCTATTTCTATTTTTTCTTTTACTATATCCCTATCATGCAATATTATTGTTCCCCAGCCAAACTTTAAAAAATCAACATATTCACCTGAGATCTCCATAATATCTATTAAACTTAGAAGTCCTAAACCCTTATCTAAGACCATCGTAATTCCATCTTCGCCATCACCAGATATTCTATTAGGTAAAAGAAAATCAAAACTATTCATTAGATGCACCAATCCATCCCCTTATTAAAAATGATATAATAAAGTTATTAATATAATGTGAAGCAATTTTATTTTATTATTTTTAAACTAATCAAAAGCTTAAATCACCAATAAACGTTTTTTCAGAGACTAAAGAAGTGAAACACCACTAATAAACTCTTTTCCATTGAATATTATATTATCGGGATTTGCTGAACTATTCCTCTTGATTTTGTATATTTATTATTATCGGCACCATTAATCATAGATATACAGACAGACAACAAAAGGACGAGAATAATAAAATAAACAAACTTTCTAATCATAAAATCCCACCATCATCTTTTTATCCATAACATAAAAGCACAATGAACAAGAATAACAAACTTATTAATGTAAACCCTGTTTTACCAGGTGAAAAAATATTCTCTCCATCTTCCTTATTTTTTAACACGACATCATTTTTAGTTTTATTAACTCCAAATTGATCTGGTGGGAGTGTTATCAACACTATCTAAAAAGTGTTCTAATAAAATTCCCATAATCCATATGGATTTTCTAAAATTTCTCCAATACTATCCTAAATAGAAGTGCCAATCTTTTTATTATTTGATGTTATTCTTTAAAAGATTTCAAAGCGGTATTGGTAAATATTAATTCATAAATTGAGTTCTTTGGCAAGGAAATCCATATCCATCGTTGCAAAGTTTCCATCGTCAATTTCTTTGTTAAGCTTATCTAAGTCTTGAGCTAATTTTTGACATTCTGATGAAATTTCACTAAATTCAAGTTTAACTTCATTATTCCCATTAACATTCCATTTTACTACTTTTTTCCCTTTAAATTTCTCTAAAATTTCTTTTGGAACTTCTAACATGTTTTTTTCTATAATGGTTTCAATTATCATAATAATCATTTTAATTAAACTATTTTTTTTATAATTTTATAAAATATATTCTTTTTTATTATTATATTTTTAGCATCACTAAACACCTTATTGACTAAATGCTTTATGTAAAATGCGAAATCTTTTTTAATTCTTCTATCTATAACCATAATGTTTCTTTTGCCTCCTTTAAAGTCAACAGCAACGAAAATATTTGCTGTTCCATTTCTTTTATATTGATAATTATATTTTTCAGGACTTCCAGGGTTAATTGGAATTCTATTCGTAGCATACCCTATTAAAGGTTTATGTTTCTTGTCAAAACAAATTATCGAATATGGGATCATAATCCTCAAAATACAATCTTAAAATATCATGCATCTTTTTACGGTATTCAGCATCAATTTTTTTTATACACACAATTGTTTTTAGTCCATGTTTTTGTCGAGCTTTTTTAAAACAATACAAACAGTTTCACGAGCTATAGTTTCAAAACCATGTTTTTTCTCATCTTTTGCAATTAATCTAATAGTCCATCATCCTTCAAGAGGATCAGTACATGCTAAAAGCAACTATTTCTGTTTCTTTTTCATCATCATATCTCTTTGGTTGACCCGAGCTTATTATTTAAAGCAGAATTCAAACCTTCATCTAAAATACTTTTTTTTAATTTTACCTACAGTTTTAGGAGTTATACTCAATATTTCAGCAATTTTTTTCTGATTCAAATCACTATTACTAATTAATATAAGTATAACTGCCCTAAACATTTTTTGACTCTTTTAACAATTTATTTACAGATATTTCATCTTCTTATTCCAAATTGAACTTCATAATGTAACATATGAACACAATACTATATAAAACTAACATTATTGAATTGCCTTAACACTATCTTGTATATTCTTCTTATTTTACAAGTTAAAAATAAACCCAAAAAAAAATGAAAAAACTAGTGAAGAGAAGTATCCATACGATCATAGAAAAAATTTTTGACAAAAAATACTTAAGTTGGCAGAAGTGTTTTTAAATAGAAAAGTTTAAATAGTTACATGTAATCAAACTCCAAAAGAATTAAAACCATGAACAAGATTGAAGAAATCTATGAAACTTTACTTGAAGAGTACTCTTATCAAGGATGGTGGCCTTTAATTCATTGTGAAGGCAATAATCCAACAAAAACTGGTGCCATTGAGGGTTATCATCCTAAAGATTATAGTTTCCCTAAAAATGAAGAGGAAAGATTTGAAATAATCATGGGCAGTATTTTAACTCAAAACACAAGTTGGATATCTGTTGAAAAGGCCTTAATTAACATTGATAAAATAACTATTGACTTTAAACCAGAAAATATATTAAAAACACTTAATAATGATTTTAATTCTTTTAAAGAAGCAATAAGATGTACTGGATACTATAATCAGAAAATGAATTATATCTCTAATATTCTTGATTTTTATTTGAAACTTAAGGGTGAAATTCCAACAAGAAAAGAATTGCTAAAAGTGAAAGGCATTGGGAATGAAACTGCAGATTCAATATTACTATATGGTTATAAACAGGATGAATTCATTGTTGATGCTTATACTAAAAGAATTTTTTCATTTTTAGGTCATATGAAAGTAGAAAATAGCTATTTAAAAATTAAAAAGCTTTTTGAAGATAGTTTACATTCTAACTACAAAATTTATCAAGAGTATCATGGTTTAATCGTAGAACATGGGAAAAGATACTACATAAAAAAGCCTTACGGTATAAATGACAATTTACTCAAAGATTTCAAGGTGTAAATACAATATAATCTTTAATAGATAAAGTTTATCTGGATTTGCTACTCAGTTCCTTAATATTTGAATTTAATCACATCTTCTAAAGTTTATCTGGATTTGCTACTCAGTTTCTTAATATTTGAATTTAATCACATCTTCTAAAGTTTATCTGGATTTGCTACTCAGTTTCTTAATATTTGAATTTAATCACATCTTCTCTTCAACGAACTTAGGAACAGCAACCTTAAAAGGATCAAAATTCTCTAAATTTTTAACTTCAACACATTTCATGGATACCTTGCTGTGAAGAGAACTTGGTAACCTCAATATTCTTTTTAAATCAATAGAAACTTTTCCATCTACCATCGATAAGTTAACCCTTGCCATAGCATCTAAAAGATTTTTATATCTTCGTGGACCTATTTTACCTCGAAATAATCCTAATTGGTAGTTTTCATTATCATCTTTTTCTATTTTATTCCTATTTTTTATAACATCCTTTAATAATTTAGTATTTGCTCCTTCTACTTTTTCCCTACCAGTTATATGAAAAATATTCCTAACAAAATGGTTAATGAAAAGATTTGTATATCCTAAAGGTATTTCATTTGTAGGAACATCAGCACATGTGATATACTTTAGAATTTCTCCTCTAAGTTCACTTTCTTCTTTCATTATAAACTGATCAAGGACTCTTATATGGTATCCACGACCAGAATAAACAAGATGGATATTTTTAAGTCCTAAATTTCCTTTTAATATATCAATATATATTCGTGCAAGTTCTAATGCTTCATTTAAACAAATTTCACAGATATTATCACAGTTACATGATCTTATAGGCATATCTTTTGCATCAATATCAAATACAAGTTCTGATTTCTGCCAATCCTGCCTATATTTTGGTTCATTATAAAAAGCAACTGATATATATGCTGCAAAAGGTGTTTTTGCCCTTAAAAACTTTTTAAGGATTCTTTCATTTAAGAATGTTTTATATCTATCATTGGGTCCTTTTCCATAATGATCAAATCCAAATTCTCTTTTATGAATATCTTCCGTTATAAACTTAGGAATGTCATTTATTGACCATTCTTCACGATAATATTGCCTTCTTTCTTTAATTGTTGATGGCTCAAAGATAAAATCACCGATTCAAGAGTAAATTTGAGTTAAATTTTGTTTATTATTAATTTTAGACTAATTAAATAATTATTTATTATCAAAATTTTAAACTTTTTGTTTAAATAATAATAATCTTTAAAATAGAGGAATAAATCTATTAATACTCATCTTTTCAATATAATTCTTAAAATGTCTTCATCTTTCAACGTATGATTTGGACCTACCTTTTGACCTGGAAATTTAACAGAAGTTCCCCATACATTCGCATGTCTAAAGTTTTTAGCAAATTCTCTATGTAACTTTGAAGCAACATCAATTACGGTTGCATTTTTTCTTACAATTAATGGGTCTTCAAGATCAACTTTTCTTCCTTGAGGTTTTAAATAGATTCTCATTAAGTCAACTTTATTAAATATTTGCTCTTTAAGATAGTCAATGTTTTGTTTTTTATCAGCAGAAATAGGTATAAAATCTGGAATAATTTCTTTAATCTCTTCAATATACTTATCATCCACTAAATCAACTTTATTTAAAAGAATAATGCTTGGAATATACATTCTGTTTCCTTCAATAGCATCAATAAACTGGTCTATATTAACATCGTCTCTTATTAAAACATTACCACTATGAACACCATATTCATTTAGTATTGATCTTATTGTTCCACCATCTAAATAAGTTAATGGAATTGTTGATGATATATGAACTCCTCCAACTTTACTTTTTTTAATAGTCACATCTGGAGGAGTTTCGTTAGGTCTAATCCCAATATCCCTAATTTCTTTAAGTATAATATCTAAATGGTTAGGATTAAAAACATCTAAAACTATTAAAATTAAATCAGCTGTTCTTGCTACTGATAAGATTTCTTTACCTCTTCCTCTTCCACCAGAAGCCCCAGTAATAATTCCAGGAATATCAAAAATCTGTATTTGAACTCCATTATATTCCATTATCCCAGGAATTATATCTATTGTGGTAAATTGATATGCACCTACTTTAGAATCTGCATTAGTTAATTCATTTAATAAGGTTGATTTTCCAACAGAAGGAAATCCAACTAAAACAGCTGTTGAATCTCCACTTTTTTTCATGTAGAAGCCTTTACCTTTAGTACCTGAACTCCCTCTTGAAGTAGCATCTTCTTTTAATTTAGATATTTTTGCTTTAAGCTTGCCAATATGATGTGAAGTAGCTTTATTATAAGGTGTCTTCTGAATTTCATCTTCAATTTTCCTTATTTTATCATCTACATCCATAACTATCACAACACTTATAAAATATTGTATTATAGTACTAAACATTTGATTTTAAAAATAATGGATATAACATAAGATCTTCTAAAAATTTTGTTGTTTATATCCATATCTATAATTTGACGAGTCTCAATTATGGACATTATTTTTAAAACTTTGGTCGAGTACTATAATTAAAAATTTATCAATTTAACATCATTCTTAATATAATAATAACTATTATATTTTAAAAAACATCATTAATATAAATTAAGGATTGATGACTAATTATCAAACTTTCCTCAACATTTCATAGAAATTTAGTTGTATTTTTTTCATGACCATCCATGTAAGTATTTAAATTTTCATTTTTTCTATATTATCAAAATCATTATTTGCTCTGCAATTTACTTAAATTTTATATATGTGGTGGTAATAGTGCTTTATACAAACCAAAAACGGGTATTGTTCATAAATATGTTTGTAAAACATGCTCTAAAAGTATCATCAAATTCACTATTATCAAAAGTTACATTCAATTCATTAATGTAAAACATGCTCTAAAAGTATCATCAAATACAATTTATACTGTTGAGTTTCCTAAAACATGCGAAAGAGGAAGACCTAAAAACCCAAACAAATACCTTAAAGAATTAAAATATGCACAAATGATAAAAGAAAGAGAAGGTCAAAATTTAATTTAGTGTTTCAAGATAGTATATGGAAATTCTGATGATATTAATAATTCTCAAATCTCCAACTTATATCAAGCGAGAAAATTTAAGACAATATGTAGGAGAAACTGACCATGTATGGACTTTAAAAGAATTATCAACATTCCCATTGCACAGACACAAAAACGTCAGTAGTTAAAAGGATCAATACCAAATTTTTCCAAGAAATAAAAAAAATTAGTTTGCTGTTTTTCCATGTTCTAACTCTAATAACTTCTTTAAAACCATATTGTCTACTCACACAAGATGTTCTTCTAACTTTTTTCTAATGTCGTTTGGTATTGGCTTTGATTTTTGTTCAATGAAATCAAAATAGACACAAATAGCCTCTCCTTTAACTTTTAACTCTCCATCTTGATAAGCTTCATGACCAATAGTAAAAGAAGAGTTTCCAATTTCTAATATAAAAGTTCTTATCTCAACATCTCTACCTAAGTACATTTGTCCAACAAAATCGTAAGTTGTTCTTGCCATTATTAGCTTCCATTTTTCATAGCTTAAATCAAAGTCAGGTGTGAAAAGTTTAAAAATGTCATTCCTACCAGTTTCAAACCAATCTGCTAAAATAGTGTTGGTTATATGTTTTAACCCATCTAAATCTCCAAATTTAGGTATAATTTTTATTTTAAACATGATTTATCACATATAACTATTTCAACTTGAATTATATAAAATTTACTAATCACATCAAATAATTATAGTACCAGTTACCCAATGATGTCAAGTTAAGAAAATTATTTTTTAGGGTGTGTCCAAAATTTGGTAGGTAATGGTACTTATAAAAACAAAAATGGTACTCTTTAAATATGTTTGCAATAATGCTTATAAGTCTTCAAATGCAAACACAATAATACACAATTTAAGAACCAAAGGTGTTGACAAAAAGAATTGTTTTTTTTCTTAAAAATGCTTTTAAAAGACACAAAATAGAGTAGCAGAAATATTATAGAAGTTAAAGTTGATACTGTACGCAGATGGCTGCAAATTTCAGCAAAACATTGCAAAGAAGTTAACAAAGTTTTAAATGAAAGAAAATAGATTTTGATAAGCTTGAATTTGTATGAACTAATTGGACTTTGTGTTAAAAAAAAGCATATCCAAACATTGGATTTGCCAATTAAGAAAACGAAAGAATGGGTTTACTTAATTACTACATGAACACAGTATTAATTTATATCTACCCATCAGATATGACTTAGAAATCTGAAATTTGTAAAGCAAACATACGATAGAATCCAGATGATAAACTGCCTTTATTTGCTAACGATTTAGAATGTATTTACAAAAAGTCATTTATTTGATTAGATACAATTTATACTGTTGACTTTTAAAACAGGCGAGAGGAAGACCTAAAACACATTTGATATAAAATGTGTAATCTACTATTATTTTTCGTAATACTTGGCTTTAATGTTAGGATCTAATTTTCAAAACTTTAAAAAGTTTAAGAAACGGGAAAGAAGAATGAATTCTTCTAAATTGCCTTTGGCAATAAACAAGTTTTCCTAAATTATTTTCAATGACAATCGGAAAATAAATTCTCCTAAATTAAAAGTCTCCGACTTTTAATAATCAAAGATTTTCTAACATTAAGCATTTAAGTTTTGATTCAAATGTGACAATTCCAAATGTTTTGATCAAACTTTTAAAAAAAGTTTGGATCTAATTTTTTATTTTTCATCTTTTTTATGGATGATCTCTGTAAATCTTTGATCAGATGGAAAATGCAGAGGTTATGTATGAATCCTAATCCTTCTACCTATATCTTTATACATTTGACGAGGGTGTAAAAAAGTGTGGAGTTTTTTACACCCTCCTATTAAATATATATAATTTATCTAAATATTCTCAATGCTGTCAACTTAAGAAAATTATTTTTTTAAACTTTGATTGAAATTAAGAATAAAGCTTGGATAAACAAGATTTTAAATAGAAATTTTAATCAAAAATCCTTAAGTTGACAGCATT
>JAISZW010000178.1 GCA_031284445.1 Candidatus Methanovirga basalitermitum
TTTATTGGTAATGATGCTAATAAAATTGAAGTATGCAACTATTTTAGAAAAGGTGACAATATTTATTTTACCATAAGAAAATTTACTGATATCTTAAAAGAAAGCAATAAACAACAAACACTTTTTGATATTCCTACTAATTTCTCATTTGCTACAAAGATTAATTATAAATCATGCTGAACATTAGATATTGAAAATTATAATAAAGGTATGAGTAAAGATACTAATTATGAAAAAATAGCTAATGAAATCCGCAAAGCATTTCATTTTGAACCTAATCAAAAATTTGATTATTGTATAAGTAATCCGCCGTATCAAAGTCATATCACAGGCAAACGTGCACAACCAATATATCCTATTTTTTTTCTTATTCAAACTATTTTAGGTAAAAATGTGTGTAATATTTTTCCGCTAGCATGACAAAAGGTGTCTGGTTTAGGACATTATGGCAAGACAGGACTACTTATGCAAGAAGATAAAAGTATGGTTAGCGTTGATAATTATTTTGAAGATGGTAAGAATGGAACGGAAATATTATTTAAAACTGCTAGCACGGGGGGTCAACATCATTTTATGGAGAGATGGATATGATAATGTGGGTGTTGTAAAATATTATGAATATGGCAAATATATTGATTCAAGAAAAATTAATGAGAAATATGATTTAAAAACTCAATCAATCATTGATAAATTCAAATATCCAAAAAATAAAATTATATTTTTAAATAAAAATAAAAACATTGTTGCACGGAAAAACAATGGACTTGATATGAAAAAAATATCAAAAGAGTATCAACAATATATATTGGAAAATGATACAGGTAATGCAATCAAAGTATTCGGCAGACTTGCACCAAATAAATTTGGATTTTATTTTCTCAATAGAGATATTAGTCATAAAATTAAAATTAAAATATTTGATGACAAATATAAATTTCCGATGTTGTTTACAGGACCGCAGGTTCACCATATAAAAACATGAATTTTAAAAAAAGATGAGGAATGAGATTCTGATATTTTTATTTGTATGTTATTTGATAAGGAGTCAGAAGCTATTAATTTTAAAACTTTTGTACAAACTTTCTTGTATCGAACATTAATTGTTAAATCAACTAATACTTACGGTATAAGTTTATCACAAAATTATTCCATAATTCCTGATTTGTCTTTGACAAAAAATCCACGAACAGGAAAAATCGGCTGAGATTCAGATTGGACTAATGATGATTTAAAGCAAATCTTTCCATTTATCACGAATGATGAATGAAAATATATCGAAGACGAAGCACTTAAGAGTGATAATGGTAGAAAATAAATATAATGCTCTTATAGATAATGTTTACAAAAGTAAATCATGAATAATTATCTATATCTATACTTTTGATAATGACCTAAAATTCAAAGGCTATTCTAAAATAGGAAAAACACACTTAGAAGCAAATAGTCTGAATGAAGAAAAAATCACAAAAGAAGAAATTTATAGAGCAGCTGAAAAACGAATAAAACGACAAACAAATACAGCTGCTGGAGAGCCAACGTTAAAATATGCCACGCTCGGTATAAGAAACAATGAAGGTAAAAAATGTATCTTTATTGATGATGATTTCCATAAAGTATTAAAACACAATGGGATAAAACAAGAAATCCCTTCGTCTGATATAGCAAAACAAGAAGGGAAAATTATTAAATCAACTGGTAGAGATTGGTTTAGAATTGATTGAAATGATGCAAAGAATTATCTAGAACAATTTAAAGATGGGAAAATTAATTTTTCCAATAATTATCAACCAAAAATAGAATTGACAGATCCACAACAAAAGGCAAGCAATGCTATTACAAAGGCATATGAAAAATTTAAAAATGTTGAGCCATCATCTGAAGGCAAAAAAGGAAATAAATTTTTATTAGATGCACTCCCACGTTTTGGAAAGTGTATCACTACATATGATTTTATCAATAGAAATGATATTAAAAAAACGTTAATTTTAACGCACAAACCAGTTGTCGAAGATAGTTGAGCAAATGATTTTAATACTATTTTTAATAATGAAAATGATTTAGCAACAAAGAATAAACGATATACATTTATCAATAAAAAACAAAAGGAAAATTATAATGTTAAAATAACTGAAGAAAAAAGAGTGATATATTTTGCATCTATTCAAGATATGCGTGGAATTATATACACTAAAGATAAGAATGGAAAAATAGAATATGATGATGATGGGTACAAAAAAATCGAGACTGATGAATTTGATAATCCAAAATTTAAAGACTCTAATACTGAGATTTTTTCTACTTCGTGAGATCTAATTGTTATTGATGAAGCACATGAAGGAAATTCGACAAGATTAGCAGAGCGAATGTATCAATATTTAAAAAGAAAATTTACATTATTATTATCTGGTACGACATTTAATTTAAGATATGATGATAATTTTGAGGAAGATTTTGGCAAAAATATTTATACATTTGGTCAAGAAGAAGAAACAAAATGCAAAAATAATTGATCAAATGAACATGGTGATGATCCTAATCCGTGAGATTCAACACCAAGCATATCATTAAATGGTATTAGTATTTCAAAGCAAAACATTGATGCCGGTGTTAAACAAACCGGTTTTGTTAATAATTATTTTGATTTTCATTTGTTTTTTCAAATAGATAAAGAAGGCAAATTCGTTAACGAAGATAAAGTAATTGAATGATTGGATAATATGTGTTCTGATGATGAGAAAGATGAATTTCTATCAAAAATGCCATACAGTATCAATAATAGATTTTCAACTCAACATAGTCTTTGAATGCTGCCAACGACAAAAAGTTGCATACATATGAAAGAAATTCTTGAACAACATAATTATTTTAAAAAACATGGGTATAAAATTTTTAATGTATCAGGCAAAAAATGAAATGATAACGCATTAAATGATATCCAAAAAATAACTAATATGGAAGATAAATGTTCAATAACACTTTCAGTCAATAGATTGACAACAGGAGTTACTGTTAGAGGTTGAAGTGCGGTATTGATGTTATCTGACACAACAAGTCCGATGTTATACTTTCAAACGATATACCGTGCAAAATCTCCATCTCCCAAAGAGTGAAAACAACAAAAAACATGTGCATTGATATTTGATTTTAGTCCTGATAGGTTATTAGAAATGGTTCATATCACTATCGAAAGCAAATATAATGAAAAACCAGAAGAACATGAAATTCAAAATGTTTTAAATTACTATAATGTGATGTGTTTTTTCGACAACCATTTTGTGCAAGTGGATACGGCTATATTAAAGAAAAATTTACATAGTGCCATAGCGAATGATGTTGTTAACAATGGTTTTAAATCAACAAGTTTGATTGATTACGAGAAAATAAAAAAATTCAATAAAGGAGATTATGAAAAAATTAGTTCATTAATTGAAAAGTTAAATAGTAAATCTGGTAGTTCTGGCACGTCAAATAAAGGTAATAGTGTTACGAGACATGGGCTAGATACAAAAATTATTGAAGGAGCAGCTAAAACTGATGGAGTAAAAAATGATAAAAAGAATGATGATTTTAAAAAAACTAAGGAAAAAATAAAAAACACAATTAATAAAATTTTTATACGAGTACCATATATGCTAATTGGTAAGGCGCAAGAAATAAGCAAAAAATATAATAATATTAGAGATTTAAAACCTGATAAATTTACGCAAATGTTTGAACCAAATGAATGGTCCGAAATCATGCAAACATTAGAAAAAAGAGAATTTATCGAATCTATTAATACATTGATTAATGAAGAAGTATTTTATGAAAGTTGTCAAAAATGAATCTCTAGAATATTGCAAGTAAATGCAGAATATAACGATCCCATTGATAGAGCTGACAAATGGATTGAATTAATTCAAAAACTCCACAGCCCTGATGCCGAAAATGTGCTCACACCATGGCGTGTTGTCGATTTAAACTATGCTCATGCCAATGTTGATTGGGAAAATGCATACAAATATAAACAAACATTTCTAGATATAAATAGTAAATCAGCATTTTATGGTTTATATGCCGGCAAAATGTTATATGAAGAGTCATTAAAATTTAACGACAAGCAAACATGAGAAGAAATTGTCAAGAAACATATTTTTCTAATTTGCCGTACTAATTTATCGAAGCAAGTTGCAATGGAAGTATTATATTTGAAAGAAAATGATAGGAATATACAAGTTTTAGATGTAATAGCAAATGATTTTAAAGAATAATTATGCAAAAGAAGAATTATTGGTCAAAGCAAATTAAATGACTAAAATTTTTGAGTATAGAGCATAGATTAAATCCTGGTGAAGTATATCCTCATTTAGGAAGAGCACAACAAATAGGATTGGGAAAAGAAGCAATTATGCAAATTGCAAAAGTGAATAATATAAAAGTTGATCATATTGAAAATAAAATATTTAATATCATAAAAGATGCTAAATTAGGTACTATTAAAATTAATTTAGAGTTTTAGTAAAATTAATATTAGAAATCAAAATTACTTTACCTCTTTTTTATTTGTTACTTTTCTTCGCTTTGGTGTATTTTTCTTATTCTTTGCATTAGGTTTTGTAACAGGCTGCTTTGATAATTTAGCTAATTCAACAAGTCCACAAACAAATCCAGCAATAGCTACAAGTGAGCCAACAATCCCAAAACAAACTGCTAATATCGCAAATTTACGATTATCCTT
>JAISZW010000022.1 GCA_031284445.1 Candidatus Methanovirga basalitermitum
TTTTATTATTAATTTTTAAAAATACAAATTATAAATTCATTAATTAAAAATTTATAAATTCATTAATTAAAAATTTAACTAAAAATAGTAGAATTCCAAATTTCAATAATTACAATTATAAACTTATTGATCAAATTTAAAATGAAATTAAAAAAATAATATTTCTTCAAATTCCACTCAAAAGTGCTATTTCAAAATAAACGATTATTTCACATAAGCTGATATTTAATACAATTGCATATATTTTTGTAAGTAAGCTTGATGGTTTTTATCAAGAAGTTTTAAAGCAGTTATATTCTGAGGACTTGTAAATGAACGTTCTTCTACAAGATTTCTAAGTGTTCCATTTTTCATATGCTCTCTAACTTCTATTAAAACAAACTCTATACTTTTATTATTCTTTTTTAATAAATCACTTTGACTTATTTCAAATAATTTGTACTTATTTAAGTCATAATTTTTAGTTGAAGTTAAAAGAACATTCAAATAGCTATAATATTCTCCAGATCCTTCTAAAAATAGATCCACTCCCATATAAGATAAAATCGGGATGAATGTTGGTTCGGCAAATGGAAAGATTAAATAGCTATTGGGATTTAAATTTTCACGAAGAGAAACTATTAAATCAACAAGGTCTCTTGGATGAATTATTAAATTATCACCGTTAGCTATTAAAAAACCATTGTAACCTATTTTTTCAAGTTCTTTGGCTGTATTCACCCTTAAATCAATATATTTTGCACCTTGAACAACAGCTATATCTGCTGAATCAAGATATTTTTTAGCTTTAGCTATTGTTTTTTTCACAGACCAAATAGCTATTTCCTTTTGGATATTATAAGCAGTTCCAATATCTGGAGCTATTTTATATTGTTTTTCACTTATTATATTCGGTGTTTCAAGATTTTTAAGTCTTCCAAGTCTTCCAGAACAATCATGAATTTTTATTTCAAATTTTTCACTCATATAATCCCAATTTTATTAATTATTCTTTTTGAAATAGTTTAAGTAAAACCATACTCTTATTTTCAACTCCAATATCCTTAGCTATTGCAGTACATTTAGCACATAAAAGACAGAAAACATCTTTATCATTGATACTTAGTTCAGTTAAACCCTCGTAATTTCCAAGCCCCTTTGAAATAATAAGATCATGACTATGAAAAATATCAATGAAATCTTTTGATAAATCTTCGTAAACAATTCCTACAGAATCTGTTCCAATGGTAATGAGATTTGTGATTCTATCCAGCCCAATAGCTATTGCATCTTCAATACAAGCATCATTTAGTATTGGTTTATCCTTAACTGCAAAAGTAATATCTAAGTCATAATCATCAGCTAATTTCTCAACTAAGAGTTTATCAAAAACTATCTCTCCAGCATTATCTGCTAAGTATAGGAGTTTACTATTTTTCCTCAATGCTTTTTCTAATTCCTCAAAATGATTAACTGATAATTCTTTACTAAATTTAGTAAGCATTAACTCTTCAAAGTTAACTTCTAAACCTAATGCTCCAGAATCTATGAGATTACCAATGATAGCTATTTTAGCATAGTTTTCTAAAGTTCCATTTCCTTCTATAATTTCTTTAACCTTTGCAATTAGATTGTTAGCTATTTTATTTCCAACAATCTTCTCTTTGTGATAAGGATCATTACAAGATGTTTTTTCTTTAATTATTCTATGAATGTCTGTTCCTATTCTATTTGTTGATACTCCTTTTGCATATGTTTCAGATATATAATCAAAAATGGATTTCATTAAATCTATTTTAAGTTCATTATCTTCAGTAGCCAAGTCCATTGCTTCATGAGCTTGACGAAGAAAACATGATCCACATTCATAGTAAACTTTCATTTTACCAAATATTAATCTTCATATATTATTTTAACCCCAATTTAAGCTTAAAAACCATTTTCATACCAACATATGAAAACTTCAAGAATACAGATTTATTATTTGAATCCTGATAATCTAACCTCAGGTTCTAATGCTCTTGGTTCAGCTGCCACAATAGCTGCTCCTTTTGCAACAACTGTCATTGGGTCATTAGAAATCTTAATTGGGATTTTGAATTCATCACAAATTCTTTCTTTAAGACCTCTTAATTGTGAACCTCCGCCAACAGCTAATGAATTATGATATACACCAGCGATTAACTCTGGAGAGAGCCTTTTTAAAATTTGGTTTAATGCAACAATGATCTCAGCAATTATTGGTTCTACAGCTTCGGATACCAATTGTGAATCAATTATCACTTTTTCAGGACGGTTTGTTTCAACAGATTTTCCTATTGTCTCCATGGTTAGATTCTCCAAATCTTTACTACTGCTTTTCACTAAACCAACATTTATCTTAGATTGTTCTGCTTCATGAATTCCTATCTCAACATTGAACTTTTCTTTTACAATCTTTACAATATTGTTATCAATATCATCTCCACCATATCTAACTGTTTGAATATCGGTTATTCCTCCTAAAGATATAACAACTAAGTCTGTTGATCCAGCCCCCACATCTACTATTAAAATCCCGTTTGGTTTTGCAATGGGTAAACCAGAACCAATGGCTGATGCTAATCCTTCATTAATAACTAAAACAAAGTCTGCTCCAGCTTTTATTCCAATTTCCTCTGCAGCTTTTTTTTCTACTTCGGTTGAGTCTCCTGGAATACCAATGACAATTCTACCAACCTTTTCTTTCTCTTTCCTTCCAATTTCCATTGCTTTCATTAACAAAGCTTGTGCTTGGACTACACTTTCAATAACTCCTTTTTTAAGTGGTCTAAGAGCTATAATATCTTCAGGTGTCCTGCCTAACATTAACTTGGCTTCTTCACCAACAGCTAAAACTGATGATTGGTCATCTCTTTTAACGGCAACCACAGATGGAATTTGATACAAATCAAATTTATCTCCTGATGGTTTAGCAACTACTGTATTCAATGTGCCTAAATCAATACCTAAGCTATTAATCTCACCTTTAGGTGCATTATTATCATTATCATCTTTATTACTACTAAATAAACCCATTTTATCTTCTCAAATTTTTATCAAATCTATTATTAATTTTTATATTCAAACTATTGAATATAGTATAGACCAAAACTATCAGATCATATAATAGATAAATCAGAAGTTCAGTACCAAAAATTAAGTTTTTTACTATAAATACAAATAAATATTTAACTTAATTAAATGCTTTTAAAATTTAATAACTTTATAGGATAGTATAAAATTAATACTATATAACAATTACTATATACAAAATATTTTCAACAAATTAATAGATAGTATCATTTTATCTAAAATAGAAAAAGAAATTGATAATAGATGAAAAAAGTTTTTTAAATTCTATTTATTTGAATTAAAATAACTCTTAATATCTTTAAGACTTTTTATAAATATTTTGTTAGATTTAGCTATTTTTTCTACATTTTCTACATTTTCAATATTATTTATAGACATAAGAACTGTTGATAGCACAACATCATCCACATTAAACAATGGGGATATCAAAGTCTTCAATAACTTAGGAATAAATTTTATGTTCAAATCTGCTTCTACAAAACCTGTTGTTTTATCTTCTAACAAAATTGAAATACCAGGATTTGATTTTTCTGCATCACCAACGAATTTTTTTATATTTTCTTCTAGACCAACTAAAAACATTAAATTGGGCTCATTTGTCACATAGAACGGAGCTATTCTTATGTAGGCTCCCCCTTTATCCTTACTAATATAACTTAGCTCTTTTATATTATCAGAATATCCAAATAATAATATGAAATCAAATTTTTTCTGAATAAAAGACTTTTTAATTACTATATGTTTTCTAAAAACAACTTTCACTCTTTTCTTTGAAGTTGTTGTTAAGTAAACTATCTCATTAATTAATTCTTCATTTCCAACTATTACAGACCACAATTTTCCTGAATTGTTTTCAGAAGAAACTTTTGCAGCCTGTCTTAAATCTTGTAATTTATCGCTAATCATGCCAATACCATTAATAATAAATCTATTTTTTAGTAGGCCATGTTAATATTTTTGGAGCCTTAACATCTCTAACTCTATCCTTAAGTAATTGAGGCCAATTTTCTTTATCAAAACCTTTTTGAGCTAAAAATCCAAAAATCCATCTTGTTAATCCTAATCCAGTACAACCAGTCCATATTTTATCTTGATGGCTTTCTTTAATAGAAAATCCTTGAACAAAGTGGGTTCCATGATTGTTTCCAGAGACAACAGCTACACCTTTATCTTGATTTGGTACCTTAAGTCTCATCTCATATTTTGGAACTTCTGGAAATTCAATATCTCTATTCTCCATTTTTCTACCTTCAAGATAGAATGGATCATCACCAATTTCAGTATACCATTCAAGTTCTAAATCATTTGCCAATTGTTGGGACGTTTGAACAGTTTGACCTCTTATTTCATTTGTTTGTTCTGGTGTTCCTAACCAAACCATTTCTATCCTTTGGAACTCATGAACTCTATCAATTCCTCTTGAACCTCCAGATTCCCATCTATATGTCCAACCACTTTTATCATATAATTTTATTGGAAGTTCCTTTCTTTCAATGACTTCATGAGATAAGAACTCGTAAAATGGTTCACATTGTGCAGCAGATATTACATATCCTGGATCTTTTAATCCTTTCTTAAGTAAGTCCATTGGAATTTCGTGAGTGATGGATAATTCATTTTTAAAGTTAGTAAAAACTTCTGGATCTCTTTTTGGTGCACTACAATAGTACATTCCTTCAGGCAATCCTTCAAGATATCTCATTTTTTTAAGTGTAGTAAATGGGATCAATTTCGGAAATAATGCCTCATAAAATCCTAAAGGATTAATGATTTTTTCTATAAATAATTGCTCAAATCCTCTCTGTAATGCAGTAATCTCTGGACCATAAAACCATTGCCCTCTTCCTGGAAACTCTTTAATCCATCCCAATTCTTTAGCTACTTTAGTAACATCTTCCTCAAAGTAAGCTTTAAAATGAGGACTTTCTGCAACAACCTCACCTGGAATGTGTTTATCTAAAACCTTAGAAGTTAAATCATTATTATCCTCATTTATATTAACTCCATTTCTTGTTTCATTAACCAATCTTTTTATAACACGATTAACTCCTTGTTTTTTAATTGCAGATTCATCTAAATCTTTTAATAAAATCTCTATCTTATCATCATCATTTATAATATCTTGAATGTAGTTATGGAATTCTTTAGCAACTAAATAATCTATTTCATACTTATCAACAGGCAGTATAAGCTTATAAGCTTTAATATCAATTCCTCTAACTCCTAAGTGATATTTTTTACCTATTAATTTAGTTAAAGGATTTTTAAGTCTAAGTAGACCATCATGAGCACGAACTTTAGCTCCAGATTCTATTGTTAAGCTCAAATCATTATTATTTAAATCCCATTTAGTTATTCTCGCTCCTGTATATTCTTCACCTGCTCTGGTTCCTTTAAGTAAGATTTCTTCATTTGCTTCTTTAATAAATTTTTCTATATCTTCTTTTGCAACCCCTGCATCTTTATTGAAAATAATTGTTCCTTCAAGTACAAATTTCATTTTTTCACCTGAATTTTATAAAAATAACAAGTAATTTACTCTTGTAAGTGTATTACTTCATAAATTGTTTTATATAATTGAATAATTATATAATTGAATAATTTCGATAAAAATAAGGTTTAGGAAATTCTTATAGTGTGGTCAATGCCATCAACTTAAGTTATAGCAGATATTTTTGGTTTAAAAAAATCAATAACTATTATCGTAGATAATTTAGGAAAATCTTTGATTTTCCCTTTATTAAAATTTTTAGAAAAAATTAATATTTGTTTTATAAACCAATACAATTTTTATTAGTTTTTTAAAAAAACATGAGCCATTTCCTTAAGTTGATGACATTGATAGTTCGGCACCAATTTTAGCATTTAGTCTATCAGATGTTAAATCTATCAGATTATATGTAAATAAATTAGAAAATTATAGTGCCGAATTAAGTTTTATACTATAAATAAAAAGTGTCCTAATACAACTTATTGTCTAAATTAGATTCTAAGATTTTTTCGATAGTTATTTCTGAAAAAATTAAATCATCGATTGTTGATAAGAATGTTCCTAAAGAACCCGAGACAATGGTAAAATTAATAACATTACCCTTAACAGATGATTGTAGGAAACCTGCATTATCCACTTCAAGAGATTTAAAAGCTATTTCTGCCTTTATTTCTTCTTTATATTCCACTTGAACTTCAGCTTTAATTTTCATTATTATCTAAAGATCTTAAGTCGATTATTATATTATTAAATTATATTTGGTTTGTCATTATAACTATATAAAACTAATGGTGCTATAAAAGTTGGAATGAATAGCTATTATTCTCCTATTTTTGATAAAATAAATATGATTAAATCCTTAAATAAGAATCAAATAGCTATTCATTGATTTTTTCATGAGCACGCCCTTTTAAGAAGTTACCTTTGCTTAAATATGAATGAGAAATAGAATAAACTTCTTTTTTAAGTAAATTCAATGTTTTTTTATCTGTATTTTTCAGACCTTTTAGATAAAGTGAAATAATTCGTGAAGTATAGCTTTCACTTGAAAATCTACAGTCTAAAATTATAGAACTAATTTTAAGATCTTTAATTTTGTCTAATTCATCGATTAAGCATAAACAATCTTTATTCATGATATGACTTTTTTTATTAAAATCAAAATGAATAGTATACTTAAATTTTTTTCTTTTTTTATCTTCTAATATAAGATAATCTGAATTATCATTGAATTTAATGGTTTTTTCCTGTTTTAAGTTTGAAAAATCATCATAACTAACAATAACCTCTAAATTCCCGTGAACAATGAGTTCAAGGTTCAAATTTCTCTTAATATATTTTAAATTCAATTCTTTAATCTCATCATAAGATAATTCTGGAGACAGTATTAAGCTATTAAAACCAGCTTCTTTTAAATTTTTGCAGGCGAAACTATTCCATACATTTAGGCTATAATTACCACAACATCTGTTACAGTTAAATAAATTATTAATGCCAGGAACATCACTCATTATTGATAGATCAAATCCTTCATTTTTTAAATTGTTGAGAATTTCCACACATTTATCCACCTCATCATCAAGTATAAAAGAAGGTAAAACCCAAATAAGTTCAATTACAGATTTTTTAAGTGTATTATCCATGGATAGCATAATTAATGCCTTAAGTAACAAATTTTCAATGTTTTTGAAATAATCATTAGAGTTATCATACAAGTAAGATGGATCAAAATAAATTTTCCTTAAAGGATAACTTGAAGCAACTTTAATAAGTTTCAAATTGTCAACAAACACAGATAAACATAATTTATTTTCCTTAAAATCATCTAATTTCTCAGATTTGTAATTTTTAATAAATGAATTTAATTTGCTTTTTACAGAGCTAATTTGTTTTTTATTAGGTTTATAATACTTTAATAGGGTTTTGATAGCTTCATCTAATATCTTTCGTCGTAAATTATTTAATTCAGAAATTGCAATAAAAAGGTCATCATGAAAATTAGTTATTTCAATTTTATCCATGAAAAATGGGGTGTTTCCAGTTTTAGATAGCTGTCTTTCTATTTTTTCAATAGATATAGGTTGATTAATAGCTTTTTCAAAATAGAATGATGATAAATAATTAAATTCAAGTTTAACATCATTTAAAACAAATTTAGATTTCACAAAAATCTGTAAATTCTCACATATAGAAATATTTAAGGATATAGGTAGCTTAGATTGGATGTGTTCATTCTTATATTTCTTAAGTTCCCTATGAATTGAATGAGAATAACTTATGAAAGCTTTATCTCCAACTCTAACATTACGGGTTGTATTAAAAACTACACATTCATCATTTTGTTCTACTATATTATCAAGATATATGCCTTTAATTTTATCCTTATACTTAAAAGCTATTCCATCCCCTATTTTAACATCAATTTTATTCTTTTTATCCAGATTAACTTCTTTAACTTGATAAACATTCTCGTTTATATCTGTTTTCTCATTTCCTATATCAATAATATCCCCTATATAAAATCCAACATGACCTGAACTTTCACGACCTATAACATCTCTTGGTTTTTCACCTAAAAGATATCCCTTTGTAAATTTTCGGTTGAAAACCATATTTAAGTCATCCTTGAAGTGGTCTCCTTTATTATCTAAAAGGTTTCTATAGCTATTTACTATTGTTCCAACATAATCCTCTGATTTCATTCGTCCTTCTAATTTAATTGAATCGATACATGCTTTTAAAATCTTATCCAAATCATCGGATACATTTAAATCGTGAGTAGATAACAAGTAACCACTATCAATCCTACGACCATTATATTTTAGTATATACTCTTTTCTACATGGTTGACTACAAGCCCCTCTATTACCACTTCTCCCATTGTTTAAAGAAGAAAAATAACACCTTCCAGAAATAGAATAGCAAATAGCTCCGTGAGCAAAAACTTCTAACTCTAAGTCACTATTATTTTCTTTTAATCTTGAATGTATCCTATAAATTTCATCAACACCAATCTCTCGAGGAAATATAACTCTTGAAATCCCATTGTTTTTTGCCCATATAACATTATAGTAACTATTTAATCCCATTTGTGTTGATGCATGCACTTTCATCATTGGAAAAATAGATCTGATTAATTTTAAAGCTCAAAAATCCTGAACAATGAGGGCATCAACACCCATCTTGTAAAGCTTAAAAACATATTTTAAAAAAGATATTATCTCAAAATTATTTAATAGAGTATTTACAGTAATAAAAACTTTAACATTATTTAAATGAGCATATTCAACACTTCTTTCTATTTCTTCTATAGTGAAATTTTCTGCATATACTATAGCTCCAAAATGTTTTCCTGACAAATAAACCGAATCAGCACCTGTATTAACAGCGATTTTAAAAATATCGTAAGACCCAGCAGGAGCCAATAATTCTAAAATCATTTTAAAACCTAACAATA
Source organism: Candidatus Methanovirga basalitermitum (assembly GCA_031284445.1). Lineage (GTDB taxonomy): Archaea > Methanobacteriota > Methanobacteria > Methanobacteriales > Methanobacteriaceae > Methanovirga > Methanovirga basalitermitum. The sequence goes on from JAISZW010000022.1 coordinate 9,042, forward strand.
ACAACCTTAAATTTTTTTTTATCAATAAATACTCTATACAAATTTTTTAAAATAAATAAAACATCCATTTTAATTAAAATTTTAAAATTGAATATTTAAATTGCATAACAGCAACTAAAACTTATTAATTAAATCAACAAGACTTCATCAAAACCAACGAATTCTTTATCTCTTCTCCAACCTAATGCAACATTGGGTATTTTTTTCATATCCTCGTCAACCATATATCCCCTCAATGCAGAATCTAATCCTATTAGCATTAAAACATCTTGGGCACGTGAGAAAGCAACAAAATAGAGTCGTGTTAAATCATCAAACTCACGATTTCTTTTTGACCTATCCCCTTTTCCAATAGGACTATAGGCTCTAATTTCATCTTCAAGTAAGGTTGATTTTTCTCCTTCATCTTTAGGAAACCTTAAAAATGATGTTTTAACTTTATTTTTCTTAAACCTTGAACCAACATCCACAATTACAAAAGGAAATTCCAACCCTTTTGATTGATGAATAGACATTATATTAATATGTTCATCTGGTAAGGTCTCAAATGAATTCTCATCTATAAAAACTCCACCTGTAGCAATAGGAACAAAAATATTCCAAATAGCTTCTTCAATTGAACTATATTCCAAATCTTTACTATCAAAGTGTATCTTCGCAGAAAATTCATTGACAAAACCAGTCTGATTAATTGTCTTTGTAATAACCCCAAGGTAAACTAAACCTTTAGGATTATCTTGAAAACCAGGGAGCCAAATAATTAATTTATAAGTTAAATCAATTAAACTTGTTGTTTTTGGCCATTGTTTTATTGATGAATTTTTTTCATCGTAAGGAACTCTTTCCATCCAATGGTTAACAAAATCTCTTAGTGAAAGTGGGGTATTTGGAGTAGGGGATAAATCCATGAAATTATTGGCCTTTTTTCTCCATTTTTTCATGGTTACATTAGCTATTTTAGGAAGTTTCTTTATTCTCTTCTGAATCCTACCTTTCGAATCAATACATTCTAAAATTAAACCACATAAAATAGCCACACACTCAATCTCATGTAAATTCTGTCCACGAGGGTTAAATACAGGAATAGGATTTTTCAAATGTTTTAAATATTTTCTTAAATGATAGGGGAATAGTGGATTGCCAAAAGAGTATTCTTTAGGAGAATAAGTTAAAACAGCTATATCTCCATGAGAACCATATTCTTCATTTAAACTAACAGCTATTTTCTTAGGATGTTTTTTATCTTCTCTTGGTTTAAGAACTCTCTTAACTTCACGTTTAACTTCTCTATTTTCAATCAAATCTCTTATTAAAATAGATAGATCCCGAGCTAAAGTCTCTTCATCTGATCTAAACATTCCCAATATTGGAATAGTTTTATCTCTTATTTTCGCATCTTCAATTTTAGGTTTTTCACTTACCCTTGCATCTTGATATTCATCATCCAACTCTACAAAATGATTACATAAACCAATAATATCTTCAGTAGAACGATAATTAGTTGAAAGATTAACTTCATCAACATCAACATTTAACTTCTTTTTTATTCTCTTCTTAAAATTAGTAAATAAGTCTACTGTAGCTCCTCTAAACCTATAAACTGATTGATCATCATCACCAACAACAGTTATATTCCCACCATTGCTAATTGTTGCTTCAGCTATTCTAAAATAAATCATTTCTTGTATTAAATTTGTATCTTGATACTCATCAACTAAAATTACTTTTATATCATTTAAAAAATCATCCAAACTATTAGAATTTAATTTACCTAAAAAAAATGATTCCAACATAGGAAAATCAAACATATTTCTTTCAGATAAGTAGTCTTCATAATCTGAAATTGCATGTAAAGCCTCTTTAGCCCCATTATCATCAGTATTATTCTTAAGTAATTCAACATCGGCTTGATCATAAAACAGTCTACTTTTCATATTCAGGAGGATTTCACTCATTTTAGAGGGATTGGATACTTTTTCCCTATTTGTAAATCTCCCAAGATAAACCTGCAAATCTTTATTTAAATATCTATCACCCTGGAAAAGTCCTGTTTTTATCATGGTTGAAACTGCAACAAAATCCTCAATTATAATTGGTAAATCACTTCCAGGCTCTCTATAAATTCTAAGTAATTCATCAGCTATACTATCAATAGTACCATTAATTAACTGACTAAAATCTATTCTATTTAACTTTTCCTCTGTATTCTCATCAAAAATTGACTCCTTTAGAATGGCTTCTTTTAATATAGTTCCCCATTCTAAAATACGAGAGTATAACTCTTTTGCAGCTTTGTTAGTGAAAGTTGTAGCTATTATCTCGCTTGGTTGAATATCATCCACAAAGATAAATTTAAGAATCTTTAATACTATAACCGTTGTTTTTCCAGAGCCTGGACCTGCAACTATAAAAAGAGATTTATCTTTTAAAGTAGCTATAGCCTTGTTTTGATTTACATTATGTTCTATATCCCTTTTTAAAACATTAATTACAAATTCTTTAAATTGTTCATAATCGATCATAATCCATCAGCCGATAATAATCAAATCTTTATTCATAATACTTTATCTAATCAACAATATTAGAATATTTTAATATTTTTGTTTATAAATGTTATCCAATAGGGTGATTCAAAAGTATTTTATATATAAGATATTTAGGGTCCTACTTTTTTCATGATTCTGCAAGCCTTTGCAGGTCTGATTTTCCGTTGTACCCCAGTATATGTGAGCAACCCTGCTAAAAATACATGCAATATTGCTGTCTTTTTACATGATTTCGGAGTATACTTATGTATCTTTTTAATTAACACCTTCTTATGCATTTTGAAAAAATCTTCAATTTTACCTCT
>JAISZW010000127.1 GCA_031284445.1 Candidatus Methanovirga basalitermitum
AAGTTTGTCATTTTATAAAATATTATATCCAATATAATTTATTTAAATTTGATTTAAAGAATTTTTATAATTATAATTAAGATTAATAATTGATAAACATTACCATTATCACTATAAAATGTATTTTTACGATCAAAATGAATAATATGGAAAATGAGTAAAATAAGATGTTGAAAGTCTTTAATTTTTTTCAAAAAATAGGGGGCTATAAATTAAATGTTGAATTAGGCTCTAAACAAATTAAAATGAGGAAAAGAATGATTATACCAACAATACCAACACCTGATGAGCTTCTAGATAAAGGTTTTAGCAGGGCAAAAAAAGCAGCGAATAAAGTAAGAACTTCAAAAATTCCAAAACGTATTAAATCACAAAGAATTGAAGAAAATCGGATTAGTACGGCATGTCAAGTGGTGAAAGAAAAGTTGCAGATGATTTTAGATCGTGTTCCAGACATAGAGTCACTTCCAGAATTTTACCAAGATTATATCGACATAACCGTAGGAGTGGATGAATTGAAACAATCCCTTGGAGCTCTTAACTGGGCTTATGGAATAATAACTCAACTTGAAAAAGATTATGCCAAGAGAATAAGAAGATCATCTCCTGAAAATTCTACTAAACTCCAAAAACAGTTATATGGTAGATTAGCTTCAGTTGTAAATAAAATAAGTAAAGATCTTGATTTTTTGGATTATGGGAAAGCAAAATTAAGAAACATGCCAACGATTAACTTTGAAGCATCAACAATCGTTATTGCAGGTTTTCCTAATGTTGGCAAATCAACACTTCTTAGACAAATAACTGATGCTGAACCACAAGTAGCAAATTACCCATTTACAACAAAAGGAATTCAAATAGGGCATATTGAAAGAAAATGGAAACATATTCAGATTATTGACACTCCAGGATTACTTGATAGACCTATTGGTGAAATGAATGATATTGAGTTAAATGCGATCTTAGCACTTGAACATTTAGCTGATTCAATACTTTTTATACTTGATATTTCTGAAACTTCGGGTTATCTTATTGAAAATCAGATAAGTTTATTTGAAGAGATAAATAAAATATTTAAAAAAGAAATAATCATTCTATTTAATAAAATTGACCTTGTAACTGAGGATAAAAAAGAAAAACTTAAAAAATACAAGGATATTTTTAAAGATGTCATTGAAATATCTGCTTTTGAAGGAATAAGAATAGATGAAATAATTAATAGGATAGAAAAAGTAGAAAAACATGCTTAATTAAATTATATATCAAATATATCTGTTAAAAGATGACCCATTCCTTTATTAGGGAGGGGTGTACTAACCACACCTAAAAGTATTTAAGGTGTAAAATACAAACTATAAACTACAGCAGTAAGAAGCAAAAACCAAGTTCTTATAGCCGTACTAAATTGAATTAAATTCAACCGTGGGGTGCACGGGGTTTGCCTTTGGAAAAACTAAGATAACTTAGTGGATTAGGAATCCACTTACTCTTTAGGAAGGGGAGCTTCAAGGGTACTGTAAAGAATCCACATGATAGATCAAAAATTTTGTGAATTTTGCAATATCATTTGTTTCGATTTGAAATAATGTTTAAAAAGAATAAAAATCTTTAAATTAGGTTCCATCATGAGAATAATCTACACTATCAGTTTTTTGATATATAGTAATATAAATGGAAAAGTTTTTAATTTTTTAAATAAATTTTAATCTTTAATTTTCTTTATTGAACTTGTTCAATTAGAAAGTCTATGACTTTCTTTATTTGAAAAAATTCATTTTTTAAATTCATTTTTTAAGAACTTTATCAAAGTAACTATACTATAAATATATAGAATGTTTGAGGATGTAAATTTTTGTGGAGTTTTTCTAAAATTTTCAAGTTTATTTATAAATAAAAGTCAATTTTTCCAAATAACTCCACACTTTTTTACACCCTCGAATGTTTTTACATCTATGCAAGTGTGAAATATATTAATTTATGTGGCTTTATTTTGATTATTAAGCTTTATTTTGACATATATTCTCGAACAGGACTTAAGTATTTAATCAAAAAATTACTTACAACATTTTTTAAATCCAATGGATGTAACTCACCAGATTCATACAAATCATAGAGTTCATTTTCACTAAGTTCAAGATTTCCTCCAAATTTCTCACTTCTTTTGATTAAGATTTTTTCTTGATTAGAAAACATGAAATATTTAACTATTTCAATAATGGGGTTACCTTCAATTACTTCCATAGGACAGTAACTTTTCTTGATTTTCTTTCTAATTACATTTTCTTCGTCATCAACGGCTATGAAGTTTCCTTTACTTGAGGACATTTTTTCATCACCATCGAGTCCATGAAGAAGTGGGGTATGAATACAGATTGGAGGCTCGAAACCGATTTTAGGAAGTATTTCTCGAGATAACATCTGTATCTTTCTCTGTTCCATGCCACCTAATGCAATATCCACATTTAAAAACATCATATCAACAACCTGCATTAATGGATATATAACATTACCTACTTTTGGATTTTCATCATATCTACTAACCTGATCCATACTACGTTTGGCTCTTTTTAAAGTTGTTAAAGTTGATAGTTTATAAATATTATCTGTATAGTCTGACTTAGTTTGGTATGATGAACCATAAATAAATTCAGTATTTTGATTTAAACCTAACCCCTTAAAAATTCTTTTATTATATTCAGCCAGTTCTTGAATCTCTTCAATAGTTCCTTTACCATTTAAATAAGCATGATAATCAGCTAACAATATTTTCACTTTAAACCCCATATCTTGTAATTGCTTTAATTTCATGACTGTAATAACATGACCCAAGTGAATTTTTCCAGAAGGTTCATAACCAGTATAAACTATTGGGATTTGTTTTTTGATTTTTCCTTCTAATTCTTCAGGATTTATAATTTCTAAGGTTCCTTTTTTGATAATTTCTATTTTTTCTTTTTTATTCATCATATTTCCTCATAGAACATTTAAAGGTGATATATTAACTTTGATTTAAAGATAAGCAGTATTTGATTTAATATAAATTTACTTTAAATTATATGTAGCTTATTGTCAATAGCTATTGTTTTTATCTCATCACCAATAGAATATTTTTCAATATCAGGAGTTATTGGGAAATCAACCACTTGATATGTTTTAGGGTCTAAAATTTGAAGGGTTTTAGGAGATTTGGAGATAACTGTGGTTTTTTTAATATCTTTACGACTTTTTAATATCTTTACATTTGCTGATTTCTTCCAATGAATATTAATCAAGTTCTTGCTGTCTAAATCCATTGCAGATATTTTTTTCCCATTAAAACTCAATATTTCAGCTATTTTATCTTCAAATTCAATGAAATCTCCAGTAGAGAAACTTGGCAAGCGAATAGCTATCCAAAAACGATATATTTCTTTATTATTATCTTTATTTTTAGTAACTAATCTTGTAGATTCAGTAATCAATCCTCCAAATCTATTTTGAATGGCTGAAGACAATTTTTTTGCAGATTTAAGAGAACCAATGTAATAATCAACTCCCTCTTTAAGTTCATTTTTCTGAGATATGTAAGCCAACTTATCTTTTTTATATAACTTTTCTAAGATTTTATTAACAAGTACATCAATTTCTTCCTTGTTTTCAATTTTTTTAAGCTGAGATCTTATTTGAATCACGGCTTCATAATAATTAGAGTTTCTCTTACTGCAAGTTGGACAAACGTCCTTATTTAAACAAATTTTCACATCATGTTTTTCGTATATATCCTCTCCAAAAACATTATCAGTAGTTTCAATGGTTAACTCAGCTATTGTTCCTCTCATCTGGACGATGTTCATATCAAGTACTGGATTTTTGGATGAATGATTAATTTCAATTGAATCTTCAACAGTTCTGTATATTATCTCTTCTTGAATTAAATTAGCATCAATCCACTTACCTTCTATAAATTTAGCATTACAATGGGTACAAATTTTCACAGAAATATCAGAAGGAATAGTTAATATTTGATATTGTTTTATAAAGCATTCTGCACATAGACCTTTGTTTAATACTTCAGATTTTCCGCATTGATAACAAAACATGTTTTATCTTAATCCAATATTCTAAATAAGTTCGTGAATTATTTTTAGAGCATCTATTAATCCATGACTATATGTTATACAACCAAAAGAAGTCATCATATCTTCTTTTTCAAGATAATATTTACTATCTTCTTTATAACTTTTTGCTCTTTCAATGATTTCTTTTTCTATATCATTAAATTCTATATTTTCAATATCTTTAAAACTTATATCAAGTTTATCAGTATCAATTATTATTCTTTCATTATTTTCCATGATAGATCCCCTATAATTGTATGTTCTAATTACTTTATTTTCATCTTTTATTTGCTGTATTTAAATGAATGGAGTAATCTTTGAATAACAGTAAAGTAAGATAAAATTACTAAAATTATAATCACGATCTGGATGTAATTAATGTTTATTAATCCTATAAGTAATGATATTATTAAAATAATTAAACGGACTGCCCTTTCAGCTATTCCAACATCATTACTTATTCCTTTAGCTTCTGAAATTGATCGAAGATAGCTAACCATGAACCCAGATTGAATAGCTAAAACTCCAATAAACCAGCTTATGTAACATCCATACATAAATCCAACAATTATAACAGCATCTGAAAGTCTATCCATCGTTGAATCTAAAATAGCTCCGAATTTGGATGTTTTATTTTGGTATCTTGCAGTTTCACCATCTAAAACATCTAAAAAGCCACTAAAGAATATTAAAACAGCTCCTAAAAATATATTCAAGGTTCCAATTGAAATAGCTGATAAAATAGCTATTATTAATGATGTTGAAGTTATTAAATTAGGATTTATATCAAGTTTTTTTACAATTGGTTCCAATATTTTCTTTAAAAAGGGTCTTAGACTATTTAACATATTAGTAAAATATTATTAAATTTTATATATATTTTACTTAAATGAGCAATGTTGTCAAATTAAGGATTTTTGATTAAAATTTCTATTTAAGATCTTGTTTATCCAAGCTTTATTTTTGGCTATGTCCAAAATTCGGAAGTGTACTTTTATATTACTTAAGTTTTATATGGTAGTTATGCTCATAGATATATACATGAAAAATTGAGGTGTTTATTTTGGGTAAACATGGTCCTAAACCAAGTTTTGTGAATGTTGCTTGTCCAACATAAGGATTGTAAAGATTATGGTAAAATTGAAAACAGTACTGTTGTAGAATTCTTCATTTCATTTGTTTTCTTTTAAAAATTCTTTCTATTATTATATGAATATTTTTTATTCGTTTATATCCTATTTCGCTCTGTATGTGACTTATTTTTAGCTTTTATCAAATATCTTTTCGCCATATCATACAATGATTCCCAAAATTTCTTTTTTTACTTTTTTAGGGGGTAAATATTGTTTTAAACAGTATTACTTTTAATTTATCAGCCAATAAGTTCATATTTATCTTATATTCACAATTTTTATATTTCTTTATATTTCTTTATTTTTTGGTTACATCTTGTTTTAATGGATTATTAGTGTATTATATAGGAGTATTTTTGAATAGAAGTCTTGTTCTATTATTATTCGCCTTTTTCCTGAAAAGTTTTCTATAATGGATTTTATTCTTTAAGACATCATATTATTTTTCTATTTACCATCTTTTCCCGTGATAATCCTTTTAATTCATGTGGGGGGGGGTGATGCTACTAATTCTGTAGTTGATCTGTTTGTTGGTCAAAATTCAATGATGGAATACTTCACTTTCACAAGTGATGTTCCTTTAGATACTGAAATTGGTGAATACTCATCAAAGAGTGGCTAATAAATTTGACATATCCCCAGATGAAGATATGTTAAATAATTTAAGAGAAATCCAAACTAAAAATCAGTTAGCTCCATCAGAATCTTTATCTAAATCTAATCTTGATTTTAACACAGAGATAGGAACTGGAAAAACTTTATGGGTTTTTTATAATTTTTTCCGTGAAGGTGTTAGTTTTTAGATTGTTATTTTGTTGTTGAATCCTATTTTTATTCGTTAGTATGAACTCCCATAATAACTTATAACTTATAATTTATAACTAAAAACTTATAATCAATTCATATTTACTTATATTAATATATAAATTAAAAAATTAAATATTAATGTATGATTTACAATAGTATTAAATATAATTAAGAATATACTTTTTTAATAAAATGTAGTTAATAAAATAATAATATCGTGCCTTGGTAGTGTAGTGGATAACACGTAGGATTGCGGATCCTATTCCCTGGGTTCAAATCCCAGTCAGGGCATTATTTTTATAAACGACTAATTTAATGAATTATAAATTGATATCTTCTTTTTAGTTAATGATATAAAAAATAGTAGATGATTTATTGTTAAATGCAACAACCTATCTAACTTCTAATGAAGGAATTGGAGGAACCATAAGAAATAGATATGAAGATTTTTATGTTGAAGAGATACCCCTTTATAGACCAACTGGTGATGGTCCTAACCTTTGGATCTTTATTGATAAAACAGGAAGAACTACATTAGATGTACTGTTAGATATTTCAAGGAAGTTACATATTAGTAGAAAAAGAATGGGTTTTGCAGGAATGAAAGACAAAAAAGCTCATACACGCCAATGGATATGTATAAGTAATATTAATCCATGTGAAGAAAAAGAGATTGTAGATTTAGAGGATAAAATATATAAAACTCAATTTTTAGATATTAAAAGAAATCAAAAGAAGTTAAGAATGGGTCAGCTTGTTGGAAACAAATTTAAAATATTAATTAAAGATCTTGAAGATCTTGAAAAATCAGCTATTACCACTAAAGAAGTTTTAGAAATATTAGAATCAAAGGGTGTTCCAAATTACTATGGTTGGCAAAGATTTGGAAAACCTCGAACTAACACACATTTAGTTGGTAAAGCACTATCTTTAAATGATTTAAAAGAAGCTGTAAGGCTGTATATTGGAGATCCACAAGAAAAAGAAGATGAAAAAGTATTTAAAGCAAGAAAAAAATATGAAGAAGATGATCTTGAAAAATCTCTTGAATTGTTCCCGTCAAAAATGATATATGAAAGAATGATGCTTAAAGAACTTATAAAAGAGAAAAATAAAAGGGAAAAAAAGAGCCTAAGTTTAGATGATAACTCATACAAGAAAGCTATTTTTTCTTTACCAAAGCCCCTTCAAAGAATGTTTATGCATGCATATCAATCATTTTTATTTAACAAAGTGGTGAGTGAAAGAATAAAATTAGGAATTGACAATTTTATTGAGGGAGATATTATAATTGACAATGAAGAACATTTGATTCATAATAAAACTAATGAAGAATCATATATATTGATAAAAAATTTTAACGCCAGTCCAACTGCCCCTCTCTATGGTAGTAAAGTTCCTATTGGAGGAGGAAAGATTGGTGAAATCGAAAAAAAAATTTTAGGAGAAGAAAAATTGAGTAAAAAAGATTTTTTAATTGAAAAGACTCCTAAGTTAGGTTCTTTTGGTATCAGAAGAAGTATTAGATTTAAAGTTTGGAATTCATCGGTTGTTCCTGTAAATGATGGTTTACTTGTTGAATTTTCAATTAATAAAGGCTCTTATGCTACTGCAGTTCTTAGAGAGATAATGAAGGAAGATGTTATTTAACGATGGTGAGTGTGTTTAATGAAAATCATCTCAAGACCTATATCAAAAGGAATAGGAAGAGGTAGAATCCTTGTTAGTAGTGAGCCTATTAGTTTTTTAGGTTGGGTGGATCCTAAAACTGGTAAAGTTATTGATATAAATCATGAACTTAGAGGACATTCTATTAAGGACAGAATTCTTTTTATTCCTGGTGGTAAAGGTTCAACAGTAGGGGCTTATGTCATATTTCAATTGAAAAAGAATAATACAGCTCCTAATGCCATTATTTGTATTGATGCTGAACCTATAATAGCCACAGGAGCCATAATGTCTAATATCCCTATGGTAGATAGACCTGAACATCCTGATAAGTTGTTGAACGATATTGAAATTGAAGTCAATGGTTATTCGGGTGAAATCATTTTATTATAATAGGTGTTAGATTTTGAGCAAAAATCGAAGCAATTAAAATACCTAATTTCAAGTTTTGATATAATTAATAAACAAATGATTAAGTTTTGTTGAATATTTCACATTCTCATATGAATAACTTTTAATTTTTTTTTGAATCATATTAACGACTAATTGGTTAATATAACATATAAAAATTATTATATAAAAACTTATCATATGAAAACTTTTTTTATTCTACTATGAGTTAACAAAAATTCTTTATAGTAAGAGGTATACTTCCAATGAAAAATAAAAAAGTATACTTAGGAGGATGAGAGGTATATTTCAAGTGTAACATTTGGTTTTTATCTCTTTTCTTAATGGTTATTTACTTATTTAACTTTTATATTTTGATTTTTTACACTTGAAATTCATCTTTAATAAAATCTTCACGATTGATATTTATCTGCAAAATTGGCTTTTATATAATTTTTTACATTTGAAATTCATCTCTTACTATAGAGGATTCTGCTAACTTAATTTTTTCTATTTTTTCATTACTTTTTTGTTAATCTTCAGAAGAACTATTAACATTCCCATTCAATATACACAAAAACATCAGTAGTTAAAAGGGTCACCACCTCAATTTAGAAAACAATAAATATTAATTAAATTAAATCATGTTCATGGAAAGTAGAGTAGTTCAATGTGATGTACTTATAGTTGGTTCTGGTGGTGCTGGATGTAGAGCGGCTATTGAAGTATCAAAGAGAGGGTTAAAACCATTAATAATATCTAAAGGTTTATCATTTAGATCTGGCTGTACAGGAATGGCAGAAGGTGGATATAATGCAGCTTTTGCTAAGGTTGATAAGAGTGATAGAAAACAAATTCATTATGAAGATACAATAATAGGAGGTAGCTATTTAAATGACTATAAGTTAGTTGAAATATTAGTTGATGATGCTCCTGATAGATTAATTGATTTAGAAAGTTATGGTGCTTTATTTGATCGTCAAACTTCTGGTGAAATTAATCAACGATCATTCGGTGGACAAACTTTTAAAAGAACTTGTTTTCAAGGTGATAGAACTGGTCATGAAATGATGATGGCATTAAAGGAAGAAACGATTAAGGAGAATATAAAAACAATAGGTGAGGTGATGTTAAGTTCTCTTATTTTAAGTGAGGATAATCAAAGGGTTATTGGAGGATTTGGTTTAAGTTTAAGGGATTCTAAGACAATATTTTTTCAGACAAAATCGGTTATTTTATGTACTGGGGGGGCTGGACAACTTTTTTCGGTTACATCAAATACTTTACAGAAAAATGGTGATGGTTTTGCATTAGCATGGAATATAGGTGCAGATTTAATCGATATGGAGCAAATACAATTTCATCCAACGGGAATGGTTTATCCAGAATCAAAAAAGGGTATTTTGGTAACAGAAGCAGTAAGAGGAGAGGGTGGTGTACTTTTAGATAAGAATAAACAGAGATTCATGAAGTATTATGATGATAAAATGGAGCTTGCAACACGTGATGTTGTAGCAAGAGCTATATATAATGAAATAAAAGAAGGAAGAGGGACTGAAAATGAGGGAGTTTATTTAGATGTGTCAAATATTCCAAATGAGATTGTTGAAGAGAAATTAGAGACCATGCTTCAACAATTTTTAGATGTTGGTGTAGATATTAGGGTTGAAAGAATGGAAGTTGCTCCAACTGCTCATCATTTCATGGGAGGAATTAAGATAGATGAAAATGGGGCATCTACTGTTAAGAACCTTTTTGCAGCAGGTGAGGTTACTGGAGGGGTGCATGGTGCAAATCGTTTAGGGGGAAATGCTCTTGCTGATACACAAGTTTTTGGAAGAATAGCTGGAATTTCAGCATCTAAAACATCAAAACATTTTTCTTTTGAAATAAATCAAGAACAGATTGAAAAAGAAGAACTAAGAATAAAAAACTTAGTTAAAAAAGGAAAATATTCTCCACACAAAATTAAAAAAGAGTTGAAAGATATAATGTGGAGTAATGTGTCTATAATACGAAACGAAGAAAATTTAAAGACGGCTTTAGCTGATATAACTCTTTTGAAGTCTAAATTGAAAGATATGGACATTGGAATTGAAACACATTACAATAAATCTCTTCAAGAAGGTTTAGAAATCATTAACATGATAGAAGTAGCTATTTTGGTCATTAAATCAGCTATTTTAAGAAGAGAAAGTAGAGGATCTCATTTTAGGGAGGATTACCCTGAAATGAAGAAAGAATGGAAGAAAAGCATTGTTATGAATAAGAAAAGGATAAAGTTCATTGATAGATAGTGGAATAAGATTGGTAGCATGAAAATCAGAAGATTAGTATATATTATTTTCGGAATTATTTTTCTATCCTTAGGGGCGATTGGTGTTTTTCTTCCTCTTATGCCAACAACACCATTTGTTATTCTTGCAGCATTTTGTTTTGGAAAGAGTTTAAAAAGGGCAGAGAATTGGATTTTGAAGAGTAAGTACTTTGGAAGTTATATTGAAAACTATAGAAATAAAGTTGGTGTACCTATTAGAGCTAAAGTTAGGAGCATAATTTTCTTATGGATAGTTTTAATTGTTTCAATGGTTTATACATGGAGTTTTTTTACTTTTATTATCCTTTTATTGGTGGGAGTGGCAGTCAGTCTTCATATTTATTTTTTAAAAACTAAAAATGAAGATGAATATTAGTCATATATGATTTTTGAGAATGTTTCTCCTTTTTTAAGGCTGTTATGAATATTTTTTTCATTTATTCTAATATCCACGACTCTTTTCATGGCAATTGAAAATAATCCTTTAGGAATTAAAACAACCCCACTTTTATCCCCGAAGATGAAATCACCTTGATTAATATGTGTATGACCTAAGTTTATACTTTTATTAATGGTTCCATTACCAAAAGAGGATCCTGCATTAGGACAGGTACCCAAAGCGAAAACAGGGTAATTTAAATGGATTAAATGATCTACATCTCTAACATATCCCCAAACGAATGTTCCAGATATTTTTTTGTTTTTGGCAGCTGTAGATGTTAATTCTCCCCAAATAGCTGAAGAACTTCTTTTTATTGTCTTGTGGTTATATGAACAATTTTCATGACAGGCTTTTATAAAAAGTACTTCTCCTTTTTTTGCTTTATCGATAGCTAAAACAGATGTTCCCCAATCATTAGCTGCTGTTTCAACCGTCACGATTTTACCATAAGCTTTTAAACCATTGATATTTTTTAAACCCTTTAAAACTCCATTATTATTTGTTAAGGAAAGAATAGCATCTGATATTTCACATGAAGAAGTAGAATTTAGAAGAAATTTAAGATCACAGTATCCTTTCCTATTTTCTCTTTTTTCGTATAAGTTTTCAATTGATAAATATTTAAGATGGTTTTCATCAGGAAGTTCTTCATGTTCATTAACTTTTTTTTTGTATGTTCTTTTTAAGAAATTTTTTGGTGTTAATTTTTCATTTTTCTTCATATTATCAACTGAAGCTATAGTCTGGACTTTATTTTACAAATAAGCTATTTTTAATATATTTCTAATTTTGTTCATAATACTATATATTTTTATTCATGTTAAAAATTAAAAAAAAGTAATTTTTATATACTATAAGAAATATATTTAACAAGATGTCTGATTATCATGAAAAATTCAAGACATTAGAAAATGTATTTAAGAAATCCGAAAGATATGCTATAATATTCCTGAAAAGTACAGCTCATAATTTGTTTAAGTTCAATAATCGTGATTAAACCACTAAAACTTTAAACAAATTTAAATCTATATTAGATGAAAAATTGCATTCTATTTAGTTTAAAAAATTTATTTTTAAAGTTAGAAAAGAAGTTTTCTCTATTTTAAAAAATTTTTTATTTTTTAAAGTTAGAAACAAAAAATCTTTGATTTTTCTAAATTCACTTTGTGAATAAATCTATGATTTTCTCTATTTTAAGAATTATTTTTCAATTTAATTGTATTTAAAAAATCTGGAATTTGATGATGTATCCTGTTAAATATATTGCTGTAATATGGAAATTCCGTTGATTTTTGCATTTTCAGACACCTTGATATTTAAATTATGTACAATCATAATTATAAATTAAAATAAGTTTTGTTATTCAATATTAGAGATTTTATTTATTATACTTAAAGATTTATTTTTCAAATTTTAATTGAGAAAATTTAATTTCATGGCAAAAGAGGTATCATCTGTTATTAATAATGATTTAATATGGATGCTGATAAATAATGTAGGGATTAAATATCTGTTATAAATAATGTGATTTAATATAAATTGTAAATATTAATTATTATGATTAAAAGAATATGTCACATCTACTATTGTTAATCATGTTTTCACTTACGAATACCCCCCTTAAATTGTAGAATAGATATAATATATCATGTCAGAAAATCTTAAACTTATTTTATTCAATGTTGTACTTTTCTAAATAACTGTAATTAAATTTAATATTAATTATTAAAATTATTCTTAATACTGTTCAGTATCACTAAATACACTCAAGCTAAGTTGGTGGACGATATCAAAGATGTCATTATGAGGACGTTTAGAAGTTTATAAGTCTTGTATTGGCATGAATGGTTTTAGTCATTGGTATTACTGGCAGTCGTTTAAAGAGCAAGAAACACTAAGAATGTTATCATATAATGTGGACTATGTAATAGCTTGTATATATTATCCTACCTGAAGGAGAGGTTAAAAATGGGAAAAGGTGAGGAATTAACAACAACGAAATATCTTATACATGTACAAATAAATGCAACTGGTATCGTGGAGAAGCCTGATGTTGTGGGAGCAATTTTTGGGCAAACAGAAGGTCTTTTGAGCAATGATTTAGATTTAAGAGAATTACAAAGAACTGGGAGAATCGGGAGAATAAAAGTGGATATTCGTTCAAGTGAAGGACGATCAAAAGGAGATATTGTTATATCTTCAAGCTTAGATAGAATAGAGACAGCTATTTTAGCTGCATCTCTTGAAACCATAAATAGAGTTGGACCATGTGAAGCGACAATGTCAACTCAAAAAGTTGAAGATGTAAGAGCTGTTAAAAGAAAACAAGTTGTAAATCGTGCGAAAGAAATCTATGAAAGTATGATGAAAGTTGTGGCTCCTGAAAGCATTAAAATGATTGAAGAAATTAAGGAATCTATGAGGATTTATGAAATTTCTGAATACGGTGAAGAAAGACTACCAGCAGGACCAAATGTCATGACTTCAGATGCTATCCTCGTTGTAGAGGGAAGATCTGATGTTTTAAACCTTTTAAAGTATGGTATTAAAAATGCTGTAGCTGTTGAGGGCGTAAACATTCCTAAAAGTATTGCAGAATTAACAAGGGAAAAAACAGTTACTGCCTTTGTTGATGGAGATCATGGAGGAGAATTAATCCTAAAAGAACTTTTACAGGTAGGTAAATTAGATTATATCACAAGAGCACCACATGGAAAAGAAGTGGAAGACCTTGAGAAAGATGAAGTCATGATAGCTTTAAGAGATAAAATGCCAGTTGAACAATTCTTTGATAATAAAAAACATAGATCAAAACCTAAAATCGAGGATAAAGTAATTGTTTTAAAAAGAGTTTTGAGAGGTTTAGAAGGAACTGGCAGCTGTGAAATATTTGACGATACTTTGAATAGTTTAAAAGAGGTTAAGGTTGAGGATCTCTATGAAGAGATTAAAAATTCAAGTGGTGAGATATATTCAATTGCCTTTGATGGTATAATATCTCAAAGATTAGTGGATATTTCAGTAGATAAAAGAATTAAGAATTTGGTTGCTTTCGGTGTGCATGATGTTGTTAAAAAACCCGATTCTCTAAGAATAATAACTAATTGAATATTAACTAACTGGTTGATAAAAATGACAAATATGATGGATTTTTATTATGAAAAAAGAAAATTTGTCTTTAAAAGGATTTATGAATCTTCAAATATAGAAAAAGGGGTCATAGTCATTTTGATGGCTTGTTTTACAGGTATTATGGCACAAGTGGTGATACCATTATATTGGAGTCCTGTTCCTATAACTGGACAAACCTTTGCTGTATTGGTTTCTGGTTTAATACTTGGTAGAAAATTAGGTCCTTTAAGTCAACTTTTGTATATTATAATAGGTGTATTAGGAGTACCATGGTTCGCAGATATGAGTAGTGGGTTAAATATTTTTTTAGGTTCTACTGGTGGATATATGATAGGATTCGTATTTGCATCAATATTCATAGGATATATAAGTGAAAAATACTCCAAATCAAGAAATATTAAAAAAATGCTTATAGTGATGTTAATAGCTAATTACATCTGCATCACTTTGCCTGGTTTATTTGTTTTAGCTATTTGGTACTATTTAACTGTAGGTAATCTTCCAGATATTGGGACCTTGCTTATAATTGGCTTCATACCATTTATAGCAGGAGATATGGTTAAGATAATTGGAGCATCATTTTTTTCAAAAATACTTTTACCTAAATGATCCTTAAATTTTTAATCAGATTTTATAAGTATCATGTTTTGTTTAAATAAACCCATAAAATTAAGAGCACATCATTTACTCTGTTTGCAAGGTTACAGAGGACAGGGGTATGACGAAAATTTTAAAATAAATCTTGAAAACATAATATATCATTTAAAAATTAATCCTAATGTGATAGTGTTAAAATCAAGTGATGATATTTGTAGTCATTGCCCTAATTTAAAAGATGATAAATGTTGCTTAAACTTAGGAAAATATGATAACAATTTACGTAAAGAAAAAATAGAAAATAGTAATAAAGAAATTATTGAAATGGACTCAGCTGTGATTAAAAAAATAGGTATGATTGAAAATAAACTATACAATATAGACGATTTATATGTAAATATAAATAATTCACTTGAAAGGATAGATGGTTTAAAAGATATTTGTGGAAGTTGTATATGGATTAAAGAATGTTCATGGTATCAATCAAAACTTTAAGTTTCCATTTTCTAACTTTAAGTATTTAAGTTTTGATACAAGTTTCATTCAAAGCTTTAGTCAATTGTCATCGGATTAGTGAAATGAGTGGCTTAATGGAGTAGAGATAAAACTTCTTTAAAAAAAGGATTGAAGAAGATGACAGCTCTTGGTAGTTTCATTGGAACAGGATTGTTTTTAACATCAGGCAGATGATTTCACAAGCGAGATCTAAGATAAAATCTTCTAAAAATCGTTGTTTATATTCATATTCAATGCTGTTAACTTAAGAAAATTATTTTTAAGAAAATTATTTTTTTAGAATTTGATGAAATTAAAGATAGAGTTTAGATAAACAAGATACTAATAGAAATTTTAATCAAAAATCCTTAAGTTGACAGTAGTGATTATATTTAGATAGTTTTACAGAGACAATCATTGTTATAAACTTTTTTCAACTAATAATCCGAGATGATCTTTTTTATAAGGTTCAAGTTTTATCTTCTCTAAAATTCTAAATCCTCTGTTTATTAGCTTCTTTTCTTCTTCTTTAAAAACTTTTTTTGGATTTTTAATAACATTAATACTGCGAGATTTAATAGTAATCAATCCAACAGCTTTTTTTTCCAAAAATAAGTCAATATTACTCATAAATAACTCACTCTGATTTGGTTGAGCAACATCGCAATATATGAAGTCTACTTTTTCAACTAAACTAACATAATTCTTTGGCTTGTTAGCATCAGCTAATATTGGGGCTATATTTTGTCTATTATCTGATAGTCTTGTTAGTTTTCGCATTGTAATTGGTGAAAATTCAACAGCATATATTAACCCATTGTAGACCATATCTGATATGTGAGAAACTGTTGTTCCAGTTGATGCTCCAAGATATAGGATTTTATAATCATCTTCAATAGTTAATTTCGACATTCCATTTAATAATGCAGCTGCCAGTTTTGATCTGTAAGGATTCCAAACCCTATATTCGACTTCAATTTCCTCATTGTTTATACATTGATTTTCAATTATCAATTTTTCCCCATAAACTCTTAATCCTGGGGACAAATTTTTAGTAGCTATATTATCTTCTTTAAAATAAATCTCCATTTTATCCACTATTAAACATTGGTTTTGATTTAATAAATATTCAATTTCCCAGTATAAACATCTTTTAAATTAATATAAGTTTTAAATATAAAACTTTAAAAGTTTGAAAAAATCAAAAATTTGTTAACAACTCAAAGTTCAATTAAAATTTTACTAATTAAAATTTTACTAAAATGAGGGTGTAAAAAAGTGTGGAGTTATTTGGAAAAATTGACTTTTATTTATAAATAAACTTGAAAATTTTAGAAAAACTCCACAAAAATTTACATCCTCCTAAAATGAGGGTGTAAAAAAGTGTGGAGTTATTTTCGATTTTTGAAAAAAATCGAAAATAATCATAAACCTTTACTTTACTAAAAGTATCATCCACACAAAACTCATGCTTGAAAAATACAGTTAACACACTATAAAATAAAAAATAAGCAGAATTAAATAGTAAAACTTAAATATAATGAAGGACAGATAACTAAACATGACAATAGTAAGCAAATCTGCCCTTGC